>DASZWD010000065.1 GCA_035546775.1 Acidimicrobiales bacterium | reverse complement strand
CCCTCCTCCGATTCTTGTGATGTTGAAGGAGGGTCTTTGCCTTCCAACATCACAAGTTCGGGGGTTTCGAGGTCGGGGCGGTCGTCGAGCAGCGTCATCGCAGGGCCAGTCCGAGGGCGTGGGCGAAGGCGGCTTCGAGTTGCTGGCCGGGGCTGACCTGCACGACCTGAGCGCCGATCTCGCGGGCGCGGCGCGCCGCGTTCGGATCGGCGTCCTCCCACCGCACGAGGGCGACGACCAGCGACGTCCCCTTCTCGATCAGCAACCGCACGCGCGACGCCGTCTGACGGTCGAAGCCCGTCGACACGATCACCATGTGCATGTCGCCGCGGCGCTCGGTGATGACGCGCTCGACGGCGTCGTGCACCGACGCGTCGCTCAGTTGCAGGCGCGCCAGCTCGTCGAGCATCGCGATGCGGGCGCGGCCGCCGCGCAGCTCGGGCGCCAGCACCGCGTCGTTGCTGGCCAAGCGCACCGAGAAGCCCTGCTTGATGTTGTACGCCCCGAGCGACGCAGTGGCGCGCACGGCGAGTTCGAAGGTTTCCGACGGGTCGCCGGGGCTATGCGCCTTGCGCTGGTTGTCGATGACGAGGGTGACGCGGTCGGTGATGCCCTGCTCGGACTCGCGCACGAGGTAGCGACCGGTGCGCGCCGCCGCCGTCCACACGATGCGGCGCGGGTCGTCGCCGGGGACGTAGTCGCGCATGCCGTAGAACTCGAAGCCCTGCGGCCACGGCTTGCTCACCGGCGGCCGGAACGGCGGGTCTTCCCACATACGGGTGAGGGGGCGGTCGAAGATGGCGTCGGTCGTCGGGTGCACGATGACCTCGACGGGCTCGGTCAGCGGCTGCTGGTGACGGGCGAGGCCGAACGGGTCGGTCCATTCCGCCGAGAGCGGACCGAGTTGGTACACACCGCGCAACGCGGGGCGGATGGCGTAGGTGTGCACGAACTCGTTGCTCGGGCCGACGACGGGTACGGGCACGCGCACCGCGTCGGCGAGGAACGGCGACAGGTGCTCTTCGAGCACGAAGGCCCGCAGCGCCCGCGGGGCGCGCAGCGTCACCTCGACCTCGGCGAACTGCCCGACGCGCATGCGCGTCGGCAGAGCGGAGCGCTCGGCGACCAGGCGGCGCTTGCGGCGCGACGTCGCCGTCGCCGCGATCACCATGGCGACCCCGGCGTAGACGAGCAGGAACAGGGCGCGACCGCCGAGGGCGCGCGCCAGCAAGAAGCCGGCGCAGCTGCCGACGAGCACGACCGCGCCCGTCGGGGTCAGCCCCGTGTATCGCTCGACGAATGCGCCCACTGCGACGGCTTACGAAACGACGCCGAGGGGGACGGGGATGCGGGCGAGGATGCGCTCGAGCACGGCGCCCACCGTCTCGTCGCGCAGCTGCGCGTCGGGGGTGAGGATCAAACGGTGCTCGACCACGGCGTTGACGAGGGCGCGCACGTCGTCGGGCAGCACCACGCCGCGGCCCTGCGACGCGGCGCGCACCTTGCACGCCTTCACCAGGCTGATCGACGCCCGCGAGCTCGCGCCCATGAGCAGCGACGGATCGGTGCGCGTCGCCTGGCACACGTCGACGATGTACATCTTCACCGGCTCGGGCAGCTCGACGTCGTGGGTGAAGCGCTGCATGGCGATGATCTCTTCGGTCGCCGAGACCGGACCCAGGCGCGTGATCGCCTCGCTCGACGCGTTGGCGTCGAGCAACTCGCCCTCTGCCTCGCGGTCGGGATAACCGACCGACAGCTTCAACAGGAAGCGGTCCAGCTGCGCTTCGGGCAGCGGGAACGTGCCCGCCATCTCGAGAGGGTTCTGCGTGGCGAGGATGAGGAACGGCGTGGGCAGCGGATGCGTGTGGCCGTCGATGGTGACGTTGCGCTCCTGCATCGCTTCGAGCAGCGCCGACTGCGTCTTGGGCGTGGCGCGGTTGATCTCGTCGACGAGCAGCACGTTGGCGAACACCGGGCCTTCCCGGAACGTGAAGGTGCCGGTGCGGGCGTCGAGCACGGGGGCACCCGTCACGTCGGAGGGCAGCAAGTCGGGCGTGCACTGGATGCGACTGACCCGGGCGTCGATGGAAGTCGACAGGGCGCGGGCCATCATCGTCTTGCCCGTACCGGGCATGTCCTCGAGCAGGCAGTGGCCGTCGGCGAGCATGGCCGTCAGCACGAGGCGCAGCGCCGCTTCCTTGCCCTTGATGACGAGCGAGGCGTTGTCGACGATGCGCTCGAACGCCTCCTGGAATGCCTGCGCGTTCATGGTGGCGCGGCGCGTACTGCGCAGCGCCCGAGCGGTCGTAGCCATCTTCTTCGGGGTTCCTTTCATGCGGACTGCAGTTCTTTGCCGAAGTACGCGCCGCGTACGTCGGGGTCGGCGAGCACGTCGGCCGGCGGGCCCTGCGCGATCACCGCGCCGGCGCGCATGGCGACGAGGCGGTGGGCGACGGACGCCAGCACGTTGACGTTGTGTTCGATGATCAGCACCGCGCAGTCGAGGTCGCTCGAGATGCGCGTGACGAGCGGGCCGAGCACGTCGATCTCGCCGTGGGCGAGGCCCGACGCCGGCTCGTCGAGCAGCAGCACCTTGGGGCGCGCTGCCAGCTGGCATGCGAGGTCGACCATGCGCCGGGCGCCGAGCGACAGCGCGCCCACCGGCGTGTCGGCCGAGGATTCGAGGCCGAGCAACTCGAGGAGGCCGTCGACGCGCTCGTCGACGCGGCGCTCCTCGGCGCGCGCCGGCGGCAGCCACAGGCCGGCGAACACCGAGCTCTTCGTGGTAAGGCGCGTCTCGAGGGCGACGGCGATGCAGTCGCGCACGGTCAGCGACGGGAACAGCCGCACGTTCTGATACGACCGCATCAGGCCGAGGGCGGCGCGACGATGCGGAGCCAGTGTTGTGATGTCGGTACCGAGCAACCGCACCGCCCCGCCGGCCAGCGGCAGCTCGCCGGTCAGGCAGTCGAACAGGCTCGTCTTGCCCGCCCCGTTCGGGCCGAGAATGCCGACGACTTCACCGGCGGTCACGTCGAAGGCGACGTCGTCGACGACGCGCACGTCGCCGTAGGCCGCGCTCACGTGGTCGACCTCGAGGACGGCGTCGCGCTCGCCGTGCAACAGCCGCTGCGCCCGGGCGATCTCCGAGCCGCCGCCCGTGGCCGCGCCGCCGGCGCCGAAGGCCACGCTGGCGAACAACTCCGGGTGCTCGCGCAACGCGGCCGCGGGCCCCGAGTAGCGCACGCGCCCGCTTTCGAGAAACAGCGCGTTATCGGCGAGGTCCATCGCCGTGCTGATCGACTGTTCCACCACCACGATCGCCACCCCTGCAGCCCGCAACTCCGCGAGGGTGGCGAGCACGGTGTCTAGCACTTCGGCCGACAGCCCGAGCGACAACTCGTCGATGAGCAGCACCCGCAGCTGCGGGCACAGCAGCGCTTGCGCCAGCGCCAGCACGTGCTGCTCGCCGCCCGACAGATTTCCCGCCGCGGTGTCGAGGCGCGCCGCCAGCACCGGAAAGCGCGTGAGCACGTCGTCGATCGACGCATCACCGGCGGCGACGGAGAGGTTGTCGCGCACGGACAGCGTCGGCAGCACGGCGTCGTCGCCCGGCACGTACGCCACGCCTGCGGCCGCCCGCGCCTGCGGGAACCACGTCGTCACGTCGACCCCGCCGACTTCGACCGTGCCGTGCGCCGCCGGTTCGAGTCCGGCAAGCGCCCGCAGCAACGACGTCTTGCCGGCGCCGTTCAACCCGACCACGGCGAGCACCTCGCCCGCCGCCACTGCGACCGAAACCCCGGCGAGCGCCACCGCCCCCCCGTACGCCACGTCCAGCCGATGACACGCAATCACCGCCCCATCCTCCGAACTGGTCCTGTGGGCGACCGGGTCTCGGTCGCCCACAGGACCAGTTCGGGCCGCGGCGGCGGTGACGCCGTCGACGGGACGCAGGCGCGTGCCTTCGACGGGGCCGTACCCGTCGCCAACGATGCGGTAGCGAACGGGCACGACCGGGGCCTGGGCGCCGCGATCGGCGACGGGGATGCGTTCGCGCCCGTCGACGCCGCGCAGGCGCAGCTGGTCGTTGCCCTGCAGGTGCATGACGACGCGCACCGCGGCGTCGCGCAGTCCCGCCACCATGCCAGCCAGACCGCCCGGACGGACCGACAAGACGATGAGGGCGCCCGGGCCGTTGAGGAAGCCGACGAGCCCGGCGCTCACCATCGCCAGCACACCGTTGACCGTGGCGCCGAGCACCGGACCCGAGACCGCGCTCAAACCGCCGATGACGACCACGAGAAACAGCCCGGCGCTGCCGACGGCGGAGAACGCGTTGGGTTGCGCACCCCCGAGCGAGTACGCCAGCAATCCGCCGCCGAGGCCGGCGAGCAGGCCGGCGACGGCGAAGCCTTCGAGGCGCAAGCGCGTCACGTCGACGCCAAAGGACGCCGCGGTGCGCGCGTTGTCGCGCGACGCGATCAACGCTCGCCGCAAGCGGGAGCGTCGGAGGCCGAGCACGATCGCCAGCGCGCCGAGCAAGACCGCCACGGCGAACCAGTAGAAGTAGCGGTCGCTGCCGAAGTCGAGGCCGAGCATGACGGGCCGCGGGAGGTCGGTCGGCAGGGCGCGCCCGAGCAATTGTCCGTCGCTCAGCAGCACCGCCGGGACCGCGAGGGCGAAGGCGAGGGTCATGATCGCCACGAACGGACCGGGCAGGCGCAATGCCGGCAGCCCGACGAGCGGCGCGATCGCCGCGGCGGCGAGGGCGCCGAGCACCAACGCGATCGGCATGGGCACGTGCCACGAGGCGCCGGCGAGGGTCGCCACGTAACCACCGACGGCAGCGAAACCGAGTTGGCCGAGCGACACCTGGCCACCCCAACCGGAGAGCACGAGCAGGCTCAGGCCGATCACGATCTCGGCAACGACGACGATGCCGAGACTCAGCTGTCGCGGCGTGGCCACCAGCGGATAGCTGAGGAACGCCATGCCCACGACGAACGACGAGCCGCGCAAGAGCCCGTGCACGCCCGGCGTGATGCGGACGTCGTCAGGCACCGGTGCCGGTTCAGGCGCGGAGGTGAACACCGATTCGGCGTCGCGCTCGGCGCGGCTGGCGCGGCCGCGCTGGATGAACAGCGCCACGCCGATGATGACGACGAGGGATCCGGCGAACTGCACGTGCGAGTGGAAGTTCCAGAACATCGCCTGGTCGAGCACGCACAGCAGCACGGTGGCGACGAGCGACAGACCGATGCTGGTGAGCCGCGCCAGCACCACCGCGGCGAGCACCAGGGTTAGCGAACCCATGTCGAGGCCGACGACCGGCGCGCTCGATGCGAGCACCACGCCGAGCACGCCGGCGGCGCCGCTGAGCAACGCGGCGACGACCCACGGCGACGCCGTCTCGCGCACGATGTCGACGCCGAGGGTGGCGGCGCGCTCGGCGTTGGCCGCGGTGGCGCGACTCACGAGGCCGCGGCGCCCGACACGGAAGCGCAGCGTCAACGCGCCGAACGCACCGACGGCGACGACGACCGCGAGGATCTCGTAGAGGTGGAAGCGCGCCCCACCGCTGAGCGTGAAGCCGAGCAGTGTGTGGCCCGGCGCCAGGAACCGCGACGCTTCGGGCACGGGCGGCTTGCCGTTGATGCCCGTCCCCGGCCGCGGACCGTAGGGCAGCCACGACCAGATGTGGTGGCCGAAGAACTTCGTCGGCCGCGTCGTGAGCAGTCCCGGTGCGCCGCCGAGCCACACCGCGAGGGCGAGCGTCGCCACCGTCGGCACGATGCGCGGGGCGCGGGCGAATCGCGCCGCGATCTGCACGAAGGCGAGGCGCCCGGCGCCCCGGGCCAGCACCAGCGCCAGCGCGCCGCTGATGACGATGTTGAGCGCCAGCGCCCACGGGTGGTGGTGCAGCAGGTACGCGCGAAAGAGGTCGGGGTTGTGCTGCAGCTGCGACATCGACGCCCCGTGCGGGCCGAGGCAGTGGCACAGGCCGTTGCCGAGGACGGGCCACTGGTTGTAGAGGACCCAGGCGTAGAACAGCGTGGCGGCGAACGCGCCGAGACCGAACTGCGCGAAGCTCAGGACGCGGGTGCGCGAGTAGAGCAGCGAGATGCCCATCGCATGGAGGCCCAGCACGCAACCGGTGACGACGCCGAGCCCCGCAATTCCGAGCGGCAGCCCCTGCGGTCCGAGCGCGACGAGACCAATCAGTCCTCCGACTAGCAGCAGCTCAGGCCGCCCCCGTACCTTACTGATCAATCGTTCGGTCAGAAGTCGTACATTGCCTTGCTTGCTCGGAACTGTCAATATTCTCGCGAGAAGTCGTCGGAACGATCGTTAAGTTATGGCCCTGGACTCCACCGAAACCGCCACGCTCCTGCCGCCGGGCATCGACCTGCCACCGGCGAAGCGCCGTCTCTACGAGACGGCGATGGAGCTGTTCGGGCGCGACGGCTACCACGCCGTGTCGATCCGCGACATCGCCACCGCCCTGGGCCAGCAACCCAGCGCCATCTACTTCCACGTCACGAGCAAGCAGGAACTTCTCTTCGAACTGGCGCTGATGGGCCACCGCTCGCACTTCGAGACGATCCGCAACGCGCTGCTCGACGCCGGCGCCGATCCGCACGACCAGCTGCGTTCGGTCGTCGCGGCCCACGTGCGCGGTCACCTCACCTACCCGTCGATGGCGCGCCTCACCAATCGCGAGATGCGCGCCCTGCCGCCCGACGAGCTCAAGACCGTCCTCGACATCCGCACGCAGACCGAGCAGATCTTCATCGACGTGCTCGACCGCGGCGTCCGCCTCGGCGCCTTCCACTGCGATGACACCTTCCTGGCGGCCAAGGCCATCGGTGCCATGGGCGTGCGCCTCCCCGAGTGGTGGACGCCCGACGGGCCGCGCACGCCTGAGCAGATCGTCACCGCTTACACCGAGTACGCGCTCAAGCTGACCACGTAACTCGGGTCCAACGGACTGACTTTCGACTCTGGTCCGGGTCCCGCGCCCGCCGCAGGCTGGCGGCATGACCTACGCAGCCAATCACGAGTCAGACGAGTGGCAACAGGCGCGTAAGCGAGTCACCGAACGGCGCGACTTCGGCGCGCACGTCGTCACCTACGTCGTCGTGAACGCCTTCCTCGTCGTCGTGTGGTCCATCACGGGGCACGGCTACTTCTGGCCCGTGTGGATCCTCGCCGGGTGGGGCATGGGCCTCGTCCTGCACGCCTGGGACGTGTTCCTCCGTCGCCCGGTCACCGACTCCGACATCGAAGCCGAACTCCGCCGCCGCCACGACTGACGTTCAGCGCACGACAACGTGGTGTTGTCGCGCTCTCGTCACATCTAGCGCAGCGTGCGGCGGATGCGCTTGTAGCGCCGGGCGTTGCCTTCGAGTTCGTCGAGGAACTTGGACAGGCGCGCCACCTTGTCGCGCACTTGACGCTGGAGTCGCTGGTTGATGGCGATGGCCTCGGCGACGATTTCCGAACGGCGACCGTCGGGCTGGCCGGCCGTCCACTCGGCCCGCAACGCCGCCAGTTCGTCTTCGGCCGTCAGGACTTCGGCGATCTCGTCGAGGTTGAAGCCCATCACCGACTGGAGCTCGCGGATGCGAACGACGCGGGCGATCTCGTCGTCGCTGTAGTGCCGGCTGCCGCCGTCGCGCGGTTGGGCGCGCACGAGGCCACGCTCCTCGTAGTAGCGCAGCGTGCGGCTCGAGATCCCGAGGTCGCGGGCGACACGACTGATCGGCGTACTCATGCCAGCACGAACTCGTCGCCCACCGGTTCCTCTTCGACGTGGACGTACTTGCCGCCGCGCAGCCACGACGCCGCCGCCGCGATGATGCACATGATCAGCGACGCGGTGAACGCGATCCGCAGGCCATGGATGAACGGCCCCGAGATGAGCTGCGGGAAGAACGTCTTGCCCGTGAGATGCGCCGCGCTCGCGGCTGGCAGGGAGTGCAGCGTCTGCGCGCCGAGCAACTTCTGCATCGGGTTGTAGCCGAGGAAGGCGGCGAACAGGCTGCCGACAGGCGGCAGGCTGGCGATGGCGTGTGCCTGGGCCGGTGGCAGCCCGCTGCTGACGAGGCCGTTGTACATCGTGTGGGGCAACACGCTGGCGAGGCCGATGATCATCAGCGAGAAGAACACGCCGATGGACAGGACCTGGCCGCAGTTCATAAATGTGGCGCGCATGCCCGACGCCGCCCCGCGCTGCGCGGCGGGCACGCTGTTCATGATGCCCGTCGTGTTGGGCGCCGCGAACAGGCCGAAGCCGATGCCGTTGAGCAGCAGCAGGAAGGCGAAGACGGGATACGAGAAGTTCGCCGGCAGCGCCATCAGTGCGGCGAAGGTGACCGCGGCGAGCGCCATGCCACCCGTCGAGAACGGGCGGGCGCCGTAGCGGTCCGAGAGCCACCCCGACACAGGCCCGGCGAGCAGGAAGCCGACGGTGATTGGCAGCATGAAGATGCCGGCCCACAGCGGTGTGCGCTCGAAGCTGTAGCCGTGCAACGGCAGCCAGATGCCCTGGAGCCAGATGATGAGCATGAACTGCAAACCGCCGCGACCGATCGAACTCAACAGGCTCGCCGCGTTGCCCATCGAGAACGCCCGGATCTTGAACAGGTCGAGGTTGAACATCGGGTCGTCGACCTTGGTCTCGATGATGCAGAAGGCGATCAGCAGCGCCACGCCGCCGATGAGCTCAGCCAGCACCGTCGGGCTCGTCCAACCCATGGTGTGGCCGCCGTAGGGTTGGATGCCGTAGGTGATGCCGACGAGCACGGCGATGAGCCCGGCGGCGAAAGTGATGTTGCCCCACCAGTCGAGCTTGGCCGTCGACGTGGTGCCGACTTCCTTCAGCTTCATGTACGCCCACACGGTGCCGAACAGCCCGAAGGGCACGTTGATCCAGAACACGAGGCGCCACTGGATGTCGGCGAGGATGCCGCCGACCACGAGCCCGATGAACGAACCGGCGATCGCCGCGATCATGTTGACGCCCATCGCCATGCCGCGCTGGTCGACGGGAAAGGCGTCGGTGAGGATCGCCGTGGAGTTCGCCATGAGCAAGGCGCCGCCGATGCCTTGCACGACGCGCAGCACGATCAGCTCGATGGCGCCGGTACTGCCCGTCCCGGGTGTCAGCGACAGCGCGATCGACGCGATGGTGAACACGAGAAACCCGGCGTTGTACATGCGGACCCGACCGAAGATGTCGCCCAGGCGGCCGAAGGTGACCACCAGCACCGCCGTCACCACGAGGTATCCCATCAGCATCCACAGCAGGTAGCTGATGTTCGACGGCTGGAGCGGGTCGAGCTTGATGCCGCGGAAGATCGCCGGCAGTGAGATCAGCACGATCGACGAGTCGAGCGCCGCCATGAACATCCCGAGCGTCGTATTCGACAGGGCCGTCCACTTGTAGCGGTCCGGCCGGGTTTCCACCGCCGTCATCCTGCAACTCCTTACGTTGACGTGCACGTCAACTTAGCACGATGCGGGCGGCTACCTCGTTGGGGTCGAAGGAGTTGGCGTCGATCGTCACGTCGGCGACCGAGGCGAACAGCGGGTCGCGGCGCGCCGCTTGCTCGCGGAGTTGCGCCGCGACGTCGTCGTCGAGCGGGCGATACGACTCGGCGCGCACGCGCTGGGCCAACACGTCGGCGTCGGCGCGCATCCACACCACGAACGCCGATGCCAGCGCCGTCCGGCAGTCGGCGAACTCGATGGTCGACGAGGCGGCGGCGATCACAGACGGCTCCGCAGCGCGCAGCGCTTCAAGCAAGAGGTGCCGCTCGCGCTCGTGCAGAGCGTCGATCCCGTCGCGCCGCGCGATCTGCGCCGCCGTCATTCCGGTCTCGTCCTCGAGCTGGCGGTCGCTGTCCACAAAGCGACGGCCGGCGCTCGCCGCCAGCGCCTGACCGACTTTTGACTTACCCGCCGCCATCAGGCCGACGACCACGACGTGGTCCGTCAGGAGAACTCCGGCATCACGTCGCGGGCGAAGGCCTCGACCTGCTTGCGGCCCTCGCCCGGCCAGCCGCAGACGAGGTAGCCGGCGCCGAAGTCGCGCCACTTGCCGGCGTGTTTGCGCGCCGTGTCGAGGTCGTCGAGCGAGAGCGACCCGGCGCGCATGATCGAGCGCGGGTCGCGGCCCGCCTGCTCGGCCAGCTCGTCGACCCGCGCGCTGGCGTCCGCCAGCTGGTTCGGCGATCCGAACGAGTGCCACACGTCGGCGTACTTCGCCACGAGCGGCAGCGTGCGCTTGGGACCCGCGCCACCGATCCAGATCGGCGGCCCCGGCTGCTGCACCGGTTTCGGATTGATGCGAGCGTTCGACAGCGACACGACCTTGCCGTCGTACGAGACCGTCTCGCCGGTGAAGAGGCGCTTGGCGATCTCCAGGCTGTCTTCGAGCAGGTCGAAACGCTTGCCCGTCGCCGGGAACGGGATGCCCAACTCGTGGTGCTCCTTGTCGAACCAGGCGGCGCCGAAGGACAACTCGAGCCGGCCGTGCGACGCGTGGTCGATCGTGACCGCTTCGGCGGCGAACACCGACGGATGGCGGTACGTCATGCCGGCCACCAGCAGGCCGAGGCGGATGCGCGACGTGACGCCGGCGAGCGCGGCGAGCGTCGTCATGCCCTCGAACGTCTCCCCCGGCCCGTCGCCGTACATCGGCTGGAAGTGGTCGAAGCCCCACACGCCGTCGAAGCCGAGGTCCTCGGCGAACTTCGTGCGGCTGACGATCTCGTCGAACGGCATCCGCTGTTGCGCGACATCGAGTCCAAATCTCATGCGCCGCACGCTACGCGGTGTATGGCCGCGGCAGCTGCGGCTTTCAAGCACCGTTACCGGGTTGAATCAAGCGCCGATGCCGGACGATCACCCCGCTAGGGGTGCTCGAAAGCGGCGGAAGCGTCGGGGACGCCGAAGCGTGACGCGCGTGACTCGGAGTACGGGGCGGGTCGGTCGTCATAACGTGCGGGCATGCAAGGTCCGATGGAGGGGATGAAGGTCGTCGAGGTCGGCATGTGGGTGGCGGGGCCGGCGGCCGCGGCGATCCTGGGCGACTGGGGCGCGGACGTCATCAAGATCGAGCCGCCTGACGGCGACCCGTTCCGCGGGTTGATGTCGGCGTTTGGTGGCGACGGGTCGAGCCCGCCGTTCGAGCTCGACAACCGCAACAAGCGCAGCGTGGCGCTCAACCTGTCGACCCAAGAGGGCCGCGCCATCGCCCAGAAGCTGGTCGCCGACGCCGACGTGTTCGTCACCAATGCCCGCCCCGTCGCCCTCGAACGCGCCGGGCTCGACTACGACGCGCTGCACGCCCTCAACCCGCGCCTCGTGTACGCGCAGGTCAACGGCTACGGCATGGAAGGCGAGGACCGCGACCGCGCCGCGTATGACGTGGGCGCGTTCTGGTCCCGCGCCGGCGTGGCCGCCGCCCTCGCACCTGAGGGCACCGATCTGCCGTACCAACGCGGCGGCATGGGCGACCACATGGCGGGCATGGCGGCGGCCGGCGGCATCGCCGCCGCGTTGCTGGCCCGCGAGCGCACCGGCGAAGGCCAACTCGTCTCCACGTCGCTCATGCGCATCGGCATGTACATGATCGGCTGGGACATCAGCATGTCGCTGCGTCTCGGCGTGCCAACCACGCCGATGTCGGTGAAGTCGCCGCCCAACCCGCTGATCAACGGCTACACCACCGGCGACGGCAAGCGCTTCTGGATGCTCGGCCTCCAGGGCGACCGCCACTGGCCCGACGTCGTGCGCGCGCTGGATCGACCCGAGTGGGCCGACGACCCGCGCTTCGACAACATCGTCGCCCGCGCCCTCAACTCCGCGGAACTGGTCAAGGCGATGAGCGACGTGCTCGCCACCAAGACGCTCGCCGAGTGGGGCGAGATCTTCGACCGCGAGAACGTGTGGTGGGCGCCGGTGCAGGAAGGCCACGACGTCGTCAACGACCCGGTCGCGCTGTCGGCGGGCGGCTTCGTCGACGTGCCCGACGCCAACGGTGGTGAGCCGATCAAGGGCGTCGCCTCCCCCGTCGACTTCTTCGGCACGCCGGCGGGCCCGCGCGCCACGCCGCCGGAGTTCGCACAGCACACCGAAGAGGTGTTGCTCGAACTCGGGTATGACTGGGATCAGATCATCGGACTGAAGGAAGGAGGCGCGATCCCGTGACGCCGCAACTCGTGCGCGTGCAGAACTTCATGTTGTCGCAGGACGGGTTCGGCGCCGGCACCAACCAACGCCTCGACGCCCCGTTCGGCGACGCGTCATCCCCCGACGTCAAGCTCCCCGGCGACCTCGGCGCGTGGGCCTTCGCCACCGCGCATTGGGGAGGCGGAACGAACCCGAACGGGACGCTCGGTCTCGACGACTACTTCACCCGCGACTTCCCCTTCAACATCGGCGCCGAGATCATGGGGCGCCACAAGTTCGGTCCCCAGCGCGGCCCGTGGGAGGACTTCGACTGGGAGGGCTGGTGGGGCGACGAGCCGCCGTTCCACACGCCGGTGTTCGTCCTCACCCATCACCCGCGCCCGAGCTTCACCCTCGCCGACACGACGTTCCACTTCGTCGACGCCACGCCCGCGGAGGCGCTGGCCCAAGCCAAGGAAGCGGCGAACGGAAAGGACGTACGCATCGGCGGCGGCGTCAACACCGTGCGCCAGTTCGTCGACGCCGACCTCATCGACACCATGCACGTCGCCGTCGCACCCGTCGAGATAGGCGCGGGCGAACGGCTGTGGGAGTCACCCGACGAGCTGCGCGACCGTTTCAACATCGAGTCGGTGCCCAGCGTCAGCGGCGTGACCCACCTGCTGTTCTGGCGCCGCTAGCTGTAGGTGACGCCGCCGCGTAGAGCTGGTCGACCTCGGAGCGCCCGAGTCGCTAAACCGTGTCGCCATGACACGCGGCATGGCAGTGGTGACGGGGGCGAGCAGCGGCATCGGTGAAGCGACGGCGCGACGGCTCGCGGCCGAAGGGTTCGACGTCGTCATCGGCGCGCGCCGAAAGGACCGGCTCGACGCGATTGCGGCCGACATCGGTGGGCGCGCCATCGCGCTCGACGTCACCGACGAAGACAGCGTGTGCGCCTTCTGCGAGCAGATCCCCGAGTGCCGCGTGCTCGTCAACAACGCCGGCGGCGCCCTCGGACGCGACCACGTGTCGGAAGCGAACGCCGACGAGTGGGAGACGATGTACCAGACCAACGTGCTCGGCACGATGCGCATGACGCGGGCGCTGCTGTCGAAACTCGAAGGCAGCGGCGACGGCCACGTCGTCATGATCAACTCGATCGCCGGCCACGAGGCATACGTAGGCGGCGCCGGATATAACGCGGCGAAGTTCGGCCTGCGCGCGGTGACAAAGGCGCTTCGCCTCGAACTTGTCGGCACGCCGGTGCGGGTCACCTCGATCGACCCCGGCATGGTGGAGACCGAGTTCAGCATCGTGCGCTTCCACGGCGACGAAGACAAGGCCGCCGCGGTCTACGCCGGTATGACGCCGCTGTCGGCCGACGACGTCGCCGACTGCGTCGCCTTCGCCGTCACGCGGCCGAGCCACGTGAACATCGACACCATGCTCGTCATGCCGCGGGATCAGGCGTCGGCCAGCGTCGTGCACCGTCGCGCCTGATCACAGGGCGCGCTCGCGCACGATGGCGGCGACGTCGAGGCGCCGGATCGTCCGGCGAGCGGGCACCTGCATCGCCAGTGCAATGACGATCAGCGCGGCCGCGAGGAGTGGCGGCGTCGCCGGCCGCAACTTCAAGCTGAAGTGGTACAGGTCACTGTCGAGCGATGCCATGAGCCAGCCCGCCGTGAGCCAGCCGGCAAGGAGACCCGCCGGGATCGCCGCCAGGACGAGCAGCACGTTTTCGCCGGTCATCATGCGGGCGAGCGTGACGACCCGCCCACCGGCGGCGCGCAGCGTCGCCAGCTCCACCGTGCGTTCCGACAGGTTGACCGACAGCGTGTTGAACAGGACTACGAACGCCAGCACCGATCCGAACACGAGCATGACGCCGACGATGGCGTAGAAGAGCCCGAGGAGTCGGCTCACCGCTTCCTCCGACGCCCGGGCATCGCGGAACGCCACGACCTCGGGGAGCGCCGTCAGTCCGCGACGCATCTCCACCCGGTTCGCTCCCGCCTTGTAGCGCACCAGTGCCGATGCGACCGCCACGTCGCCGGCGACCATGCGCGTCGTCGCCACCGTCGCGTAGGCGGGGCCACCAATGGGTTCGTTCACGAAGCCATCGACGCGCAATCGGGTGGGGGCGCCGTTGGGTGTCGCGATGTCGACCGCGTCGCCCGCCCGCAATCCGAGCGTCGAGCGCAGCCCGTCACCCAGGAGAAGCGACGTCGACGGCAGCGCCGAGGCGAAGGCGTGCATGGTGGTGTGCGGCGACAGCCCGGTGAGCACCGTCTGGTACCGATGGCCGGCATGGCTGAGCACGACCGGCGCCTCAACTGCTTGCTCCACCGCCGCAACCCCCGGCACGGAGGCGATCGCCGACAACGTCGCCGGGGTCGGCGGGCTGGCGAAGAACAGTTGGGCGTCTTGACGCTGGATGCGGTGGAACTCGTCGTGGAGCACGAGCGACACCGTGTCGAGCAGACCGAGCGACGAGAGGACGAGCACCGCCGCCAGCGCGACACCGATGCCGGTGGAGAAGCCGCGGCGCGGGCTGCGGGCGAGGTTCCGCAACGCCAGCCGGGCGCGGACCGGAAGGTCGCGTAAACCCGGGAGCCGCTCGGCCGCCACGCGATGACCCGTTCCCGAAGGCGCCACGCCCCGCATGGCCTCGGCGGGAGGCACGCGCGTTGCCGAGTGCGCCGGCCCGAGAGCCGCCAACGTCGCCGCCGCCGTGCCGAAGAGCAGGCCGATCACCGGCGTTGCCGGGTGGAAGGTCGCGATCGTCAGGGGAATGCCGAGCGCGGAGGTGTAGCTGTGGGTGAGCCAGACCGCGAGCGCCAGCCCTCCGACTGCGCCGACGAGCGACCCGACGCCTCCGGCCACGGCGCCGTAGGCGACGTAGTGCCGCAGCAGGCGCCGACGCGGATAGCCGTTGGCGCGCAGCATGCCGATCTGGCTCCGTTGACCCCTGACCAAGCGCCCGAGCAGCACGTAGGTGGCGAGTCCGGCGGCCGCGAGGAAAAGCAGCGGGAACAGCAGCGCGAGTTGGCCGAACCCCGCCACGTCCTGTTGGAGCGCGGCGTTGGACGGCTGCTGATCACGCAAGACCACGTCGGCGCCTTTGGTGGCGGCCGCCGCGTGCACGGTGCGCGCGAACTGCGGTCCCGCGGCGCCCGAGGCCCGCACGAGCACCTGCGGGGTGACGAACGGACCGGCCACCGCCGCGATCAGCTGCGGGTTGGCGAACGCGACCCCGAACTCGTCCGACGAGGTAAGCAGGTCCTCGCGGTCGCGCGCCGGCCACAGGTACTCCGGCGACGTCGCGATGCCCACGATCGACAGCCGGCGCCACGAGGACCCGTAGACCTCGATGCTGTCACCCACGGCAAGGTGGAAGTGCTCGGCCATGTGCCGTTCGAGGACGACCGAATCAGCGTCACCGCGACGCAACCTCGTCCCGCTCTTCAGCTGGAGGGCGTCGATGGTTCTCGGACCCACCGATGGGCCGACGAGCCGACCGATCAGAGAGTGCGCCGATGCGCCGCTGCCGATGCGAAAGGGGACGTCGGCTTGGACGCGGGTGGCAACCGCACCTATCCCTGGTGCGCGCCGAAGCCGTGCCGCGACCGCATCGGTGTTGGCACCCGAAATCGTGGCGTCGGCGAAGTTGAGTCGCGCGTAGATCGCCGCGTACGACGACTTGAGGTTCCCGTAGCTGTCATAGGCAGCGCCGAACACCGCGATACCCAGACCCAACGTGAGCGCGACCGCGCAGAACTGCAACCACTGCCGGCGCGTGTCGCGCACCAGCTTGCGGGCCAGGAGGCTCACCACTCCAGTTCCTCGGCCGGCAGCGGATCGCTCACCTTCTCGTTGCGCCGGATGAGGCCGCCGTGCAGGGACACGACGCGATCGGCCATCCGGGCGATCGCCTGGTTGTGGGTAACGACCACCACGGTACGTCCGTCGTCCTGGTTGACGCGGCGCAGCACCGACAGCACCTGGCGACCGGTCGCAAGGTCGAGCGCGCCGGTCGGCTCGTCACACAGCAGGATCGGCGGATCCTTGGCCAAGGCCCGGGCGACGGCGACGCGCTGCTGTTCCCCGCCCGACAGGGCGGCCGGGAAGTGGTCAACGCGGTCGCCGAGCCCGACGGAGTCGAGCAGGGCCGCGGCGCGGTCCTGCGCACCGACGAGTTCGGCGATGAGGGCGACATTCTCGACCGCGGTGAGGGTCGGGACGAGGTTGAAGAACTGGAACACGAACCCCACGGTGGTCCGCCGGTACTCGGACAAGCCTTCGCTGTCCAGCTGTGTCAGGTCGGTGCCGTCGACGCGTACGGTGCCGGCCGTTGCGACTTCGATACCGCCCACCACGTTGAGCAGCGTCGTCTTTCCCGACCCGCTTGGTCCGAGCAACACCACGAATTCACCGGCGTTGATCGTGAGGTCGACACCGGCGAGCGCGTCCACGGCAACCGCGCCCGAGCCGAAGCGGCGGCGCAGTCCGGACAGTTCGACCGCGGCCCCACCCGAGCTCATCGCCGTGACCGCCAATCGGCGCGGCGCCGTGGACTCATCGACGCCGCACCGATTGCCCACCCGTCGACGGCGAGGTCGGGATCGATCATCCGATGCAACATGACACCGTCGAAGAGGGCGATCAGCAACCCCGCCAGCGCAGCCGTGTCGGCAGCGGCGACGTCCCGCCGCGATGCAAGTGCTTCGGTCATCGCGGCGCGGGCCGCCTCCATCGCCGCCGCCACCAGCGGCCGCACGTCGGAATCACCGAACGCCTCGATCGTCAGCTCGAACAGGACGCGCACCGCCGGGTCGCCGAGGTCAAGGGCGTCCAGCCAGCGCAGGACGTCGCCGATGCCGGCGCTGACGGATTCGGCGTCGCGCACGAGGGTCATCGGCACGTCCAGGTCGGCGCCGAGCATGCCCAGCGCCGCTTCGGCGAGCAGCTTCGACTTGGTCCCGAAGTGGTAGTGGACGAGCGCGTTGTTGACGCCGGCACGTTCCGCAATGGAGCGGGTTGAGACCTTCCGGAACCCGCGCTCCGCCAGCAATTCACCCGCCGCGGCGAGAAGCCGCTCACGCGTCGCTACCTTCGGCTTGGTCGACATTGGTCACTGGTTTAGTCAATGACCAATGCCGACGCAAGCGGCCCCCTCAGTGACGACTGCAGTCCCGTTCGGCAGTGCGCAAGAGCTGGTCGGACCATTGGAGGATGTCGTTGTTCTGGATCTGCACCGCCATCACCGACAGTCGCTTTCGCCGATCCTCCTCCGCCGACTCGATCGCCGTTTCGATGGCCGTCGCCGCCGCCGGAACGTCGTAGGGATTGCAGAGGAACGCATCAGTCAACTCGTCAGCCGCTCCGGCGAACTCGCTCAGTACCAGCGCGCCGGCGCCTTTCACCGCCGCCTGCGACACGACGTACTCCTTGGCGACCAGATTCATCCCGTCGCGCAACGGCGTCACCAGCGCCACGTCGGCCGCGACGTAATACGCCATCAACTGCGACTGGCTCACGGCGCGATGGATGTAACGGAACGGTACGTCGTGGCCGGGCGACGTGAACCGTCCGTTCAGCCGCCCGACCGCGCGCTCGACGTCGGCGCGCAGTTGCTGATACTCCGGAACCCGCTCTCGACTCGGCGGCGCGACCTGCACGTAGACGATGCGCCGGCGCAAGTCGGGGCGTCGATCGAGCAGGTATTCAAGCGCCGCCAAGCGCTCGGGGATTCCCTTGGTGTAGTCGAGGCGCTCGACGCCGAAGAGCAGAATCCGGTTTCCCAGCCGACCCCTGAGTATCTCGGCCATGCGGCGTGTGTGCGGGTTCGCCGCTTGGGCGCTGAACGCGTCGAAGTCGATCGAGGCCGGAACGACGACGGTCCGGGGAGCGGCGCCGAAGCCGAATTCGGCCCAGGCGCCGCCGAAGCGCTCGGCGTCACCGCGCGTATGGAAGCCGACAAGGTCGGCGCCGCCGAGCCCAAGCAGGATCTCCTCGCGCTGGGGCAACCGGCGGTAGATCGAAGGCGCCGGAAACGGGGTGTGCAGGAAGAACGAGATCGGGTTGTCGACGCCGGCCTCACGCATGAGTCGAGGCGTCAGCAGCAAGTGGTAGTCCTGGATCCAGTACGTCGGTCGACCGGGCAGCCGTTTGCCGGCGATCGTCGCGGCAAGCGTGAAGGCTTTCGCGGCGTCCTGATACGGCTTCCACCATTCCCGGTTGAACACCGGCGGGACCACCCCGTCGTGAAACAACGGCCACAGCGTGCGATTCGAGTAGCCGGCGTAGAAGGCGTCGGCCTGGGGCCGCGACATGCTGAAGGTGTAGATGTCGAAGTTCAGGCCGTCGATACGCCGCGGCGGAGCATTGCCGCGTCCGCCACCGTCCCAGCTCACCCAGGCACCGCCGCGCGCGTCGAGCGCCTTGCTGACGATGGGGGCGAGACCACCCGGCGAACGCGACCAGCCGCCGGACGAGAACGACACCGGCGGTCGACTGGTGACGGCCACGACTGCCGGTGCCTGATGGGCTTGGCCGCCCCCGGACCTGGACAACGCATCGGGCGGAGATGACGGCGGCTCGCGGTCCGTGACCGAATCAAACGAGCTCGCGTCCAGGTCCGAGGGCATACGTGAACCGTGCCAACATCAGCTCGCGGTCACCTCGCGGTCGGGTAACGGTTTGGTGACGTTTCTCGGTGGCCTACAGGCTGGCCTTGTATCCCAGACCCCGAACGGTGAGCACGAAGCGGGGCTTCGCCGGATTGGGCTCGATCTTGGCGCGCAGCCGGTACACGTGTACGTCGACGAGCTTCGTGTCGCCGATCGACTCGTACCCCCACACCGCCTCGAGCAGCTGATCGCGCGAGAAGACCCGCCCCGGCGCGGCCACCAGTTCGCACAGCAGCCGGAACTCGGTACGGGTGAGATGCACCGGCTCGCCGTCGACGCGCACGACCCCCTCGTCCGGGATCACGTCGATGCGGTCGCCGAGGCGCACAACGACGGGGTTGACCCCGAAGCCGTTGACGCGCCGCAGCATGGCTCGGATGCGCGCCGAAAGCTCTTTCGGCTCGAACGGCTTGCACACATAGTCGTCGGCACCGGCTTCGAGACCGGCGACGATGTCGAAACTGTCGGTACGCGCGGTGACCATGATGATCGGGACGTCGCTGGTGGCCCGGAGTCGCCGACACACCTCGAACCCGTCGAAGTCAGGCAGCATCACGTCGAGCAGTACGCATCCGTACGCCCGGCTCGCGAACACAGCCAGGGCCTGCTCGCCGTTGGCGGCGACGTCGACGTCGTAGCCCTCGTCTTCGAGCAGGTGGCGCGTTTGCGAGCGGATGTCGGGGTCGTCGTCTACGAGAAGAATGGATCGCATGGGCCTAGAGCAGCGACGCGTAGTCGTCGCGGGACACGGGCTCGGACGTGACGGTGCCGTCCGCGCGCGGCACGTCGACAGGCGCGCCGCCGAGGGTGAAGGTGACCTGGCCCACTCCCGGCCGGGCGGTCAGCGAGCAAACCACCTGCGCGATCGCCAGCAACTGATCGTTGCCACCCAAGGTCGACACCTCCGGAGTCAAGTCGACCGCCACAACCCCGCCGCGCAGCTCGACCCGGTCCACGAGGTCCGGGCCGCCGAAGGCGGTGCGCAGCCGGGGCACGTCGGCGGGTGACTCGGCCAGCGCGTTCACCACGTCGCGCAGGGCGACCGGGGACTCGAGCGAACGCTCGACGGTCACGAGTCGTTGATCTTGCACGAAACAGAGTGCGACCGGCTCTGCCGCCTGCGGCGTCGTGGTGGCGACGAGCGGGCGCGCGTTCTTCTTGAGCAAGTCGAATGGAACGGAGCGGCGGTCGACGACTCGCGGGCTTGCCTGCGTCGTCACGCCGCAGGCGGCGAAAGCCGCGGCGAACATGACGACGCACAGGCGCAGGGGCTTAGGCATCGGCGCTCACCGGGAGTTCGACGACGAAGCGGGAGCCACCGCCAGGCGCGTCCTCGACCCACACAGAACCTGCCTGCAACGCGACGTGCTCCGCCACGAGTGCCAAGCCGAGGCCGGTGCCCGATCCCGTACCCGCGTCGAGTCCCGCGGCGCCGCGCGCGAAGCGGCCGAAGATCGCCTGTCGCTCGGCCGGATCGACGCCGGGCCCGCGATCGTCGAACTGGATGCGGACCATCCCTGCTTGGCCACACTCGACCGATATCGCGGAGGTTCCGCCGGCGTAGCGGGCGGCGTTGTCGATGATGTTGCCGATCGCCTGCGCGGCGCGTCGCCGGTCCGCCACCATGGTTCGGGGTGCGCCGGGCGCGACGGTGACTACGTCGGCCGCGAGTCCGTGCGACGTTGCCAGCCGCGTCACGAATGGCTCGATGGGAATCGGCTCGAGGTCGAGGACCGCAGTGCCAGCGTCCATGCGCGAGATCTCGAGGAGGTCCAGCACCATCCGTTGGAACCCCTCGATCTTTTGTGACAGAACGGTGAAGGCCTCGATGACTTGGGGTGGCAGTTGTTCTCGCCGTCGTTCGATGATCTCGACCGCGGCCGCTACGGCCGTGAGCGGGGACCGCAGTTCGTGGCTTACGTCGGCGGCGAAGCGTGCCTCACGGTCGATGCGCGTCTCCAGCGCCTCGGCCATCGAGTTGAAGGCGCGGAACAATCGGCGGAAATCCGGATCTGCCGCCTCGTCCAGACGCGTGTCGAGCGCGCCGTTGGCGATCCGCTCCGCCGCGTCTTCGACGGGCACGAGCGGCTTCACGAGCTGGCGCGCCGATGCTCGCCCGAGCAGGGCCGCGACCACGGCCGAAAGGGCAGCGGCGCCGAGGAGCACGCGGCCCACCAGCGACAGCGTGCGGTCGAGGTCCGCGAGCGGGAACACCTCGAAATACGAGGCGTCCACTGCAGCGAGGTGCACGCCGACGACGAGTTGGAGCGTCGAGTTGCCCGAGCGCACGCGCTGATGCGCCGCGGCACCTCCGTCGACCTTGGCGATGAGCGCAGCCGGGAGGGAATTCGCTCCGACCGCGACCGAGTTGGAGAACCACTCGCCGCGGTAGTGCACCACCTGATTCGACGCAGCACCCCCGCCGAGGCCGTTGAGGAACGTCGACAGGTCGGGATTGTCGCCCCGCAAAACGGTTCGTACGAGGCGTGCGTTGACATACGCCTGACGCTCGGCGGCGGACTCACGCTCGGCGATCAGGTATCGGCGCGCGACGAAGTACGTCGACGCCGCCATCGCGATCGCGACGCAGAGCGCCGTGACGGCGAACGCCGCCGCCGCCCGACGGCGCAGGCCGAGCCGCGGTCGAATCCTCAACGGGGAGGTCGCATGCCGTCACTCCAAACCTTTGTGACATCCGACTTCGCCACCGTATCACTTGTATCTCTACACTTAATGCTGTGAAGCACCCTTCTCCGGCGGAGGCACTGCTGGTGGCGTCACGGGCGCTCGTAGGAGTCGCCGCACGCTCCGTCGCCGATATCGGCGACGTCACGCTCCCGCAGTTCCGAGCCCTCGTGCTCGTGTCGTCGCGGCCGCGCACCACCGTGTCGGACCTCGCCGCCGCGATCGGCATTCACCCCACGTCGGCGACGCGGTTGTGTGACCGACTCGTGCAGAAGGGGCTGCTGCGGCGCACCGAGGCAGTCGACGATCGGCGCCAGACCGAACTCCACCTCACCGAGGCCGGCCAGCGGATCGTCGACAAGGTGACCGCCCGGCGCCGGCGCGACTTCGACGCCATCGTGGCGCGCATGGGACCGGCCGCCGCCCAGGCAGCGACGGAGGCTTTGCTCGCGTTCGCCGAGGCGGCCGACGAGGCGCTGACCCACGCGGATGTCTTTGGCTGGGACGCGTCATCTCGATGACCTGGACCCGAAGGGCCGCCGAGTTTCGGCGCAACCACCGCGACCGCCTGCGCCAGTTGGCACACCAAACGCGCCAGGTCTTGCTGCTCGCCGGCGCGACCGGCGCAGCGACAGGCCTGACGGTCGCGATCTTTGACCGCCTCACCGCCGACGTGTTGCTCGACGCAGTCGTGCGCGCCCCACTCGCGGTACAAGTCGTCGCGCCGCTGCTCGGACTCGTCGTCGCGGCGGCCGCGCTCCGGACCGTTGGCCAGGGGGTTTCCCCCGCCACCTCCGACGAGTACATCCGCGCCTTCCACGACGACGGCGGCGATCTGCGACCGCGCCAGGCGATCGCACGTGTCATCGCGTCGATCGCCACCCTCGGCTCCGGGGGTCCGATGGGTTACGAGGGTCCGTCGCTGTACGCCGGCGCGTCCATCGGCGCGGCGCTCGAGCGGCGCATCTCGAAGGTGTTCAATCTGGCCGAGCCGAACGTGTTGCTCGTCTGCGGCGCCGCCGCCGGCGTGGCGGCGATCTTCAAGGCTCCCGTGACGGGCCTCGTCTTCGCGCTCGAAGTGCCGTACCAAGACGACGTGGCGCGGCACATGTTGTTGCCCGCCGCGATCAGTTCGGCGACGAGCTATCTCGTGTTCGCCGCCCTCGCCGGCACAGAGCCAATCCTGCCGGTCGCCGGGCGACCGCCGTTCAACTTTGTCGATCTCGGCGGGGCGGCCGTGATCGGCCTCGTGTGTGGACTCCTGGCGCGGGCGTTCATCGTCATCATCCGGGAGGCGAAGCACTTGTCGTCGCGGGGCCACCCCGCGCTCCGTATCGGGATCGCCGGCGGTGTGCTCGGGAGCACGGTCCTGCTCGGACACATCCTTTCCGCTCAGAACCTCGTCCTCGGCCCGGGGTACGGCGCCCTGACCTGGGCGCTCAACCCGAACCGGGCGATCGTCGCGCTCATCGTGCTCGGCACGCTGCGCGTCGCCGGCACCGCCGCCGTCGTCGGTGGTGGCGGCGCCGGTGGGCTCTTCATCCCGCTCGTCATTCAAGGCGCCCTGGTCGGCCGCGCCGTGGGTGGGTTGTTCGAGGCCCAGACGACGTCACTGTTCCCCGTCGTGGGGATGGCGGCGTTTCTCGGTGCCGGTTACCGCGTGCCGCTGGCGGCGGTCGTCTTCGTCGCCGAGTTCACCGGACGACCGGGCTTCGTCGTACCCGGCCTCATCGCCGCCGTCGTCGCGCAGTTGGTGATGGGACGGGCATCCATCTCGGCCTACCAGTCGCCCGGACGCGTCGGCAATCTCGAACAGCGCCTGCGGCTGCCCGTCACGACGGCCCTCGATCTCGAAGCGCGCGTGATCGCACCCACCGACACCGTGGACGACGTGTTCTCGCAACTCCTCCAAGCGCGCCAGCAGTCAGTCGTCGTCGTCGCCGGTGACCGGTATTGCGGGCTGGTGGTGGCCACCGACTTGGCCCACCTCGACCGCGGCGAGTGGGCCACCACCTCCGCCGCCGACGTCATGCGCTGCGACGTCCCCACCGCCCAGCCATCGTGGACCGCCAGCGACGCCGTCAGGGCGATGGACGACGCGGGCGTCGACCGCTTAGCCGTGTGCGACGGCGATCGCTACATCGGCGTGGTGGCGGCGGCCGACATCGTCCGACTCGGCGAACTCGTCACCGACCGCCGACGCCGCCACTAGCCCACAGCAGCTGCGCCAGATGGAGCGGCGTTGCGTCCACGCCCGACTGCTCGATCTGGGTGCGGCAGCTGAATCCGTCGGCCAGCGCCACGTCGCCGGGCGCCGCCTCGCGCAGTTCGGGCAGCAGCACGCGCTCGGCGCACGCCATCGACACGTCGTAGTGGCCGCGCTCGAAGCCGAAGTTGCCGGCGAGGCCGCAGCACCCGCTGTCGAGCACCTCGAGGTCGGCGCCGGCGGATTGGAGGATCGAGACGTCGGCCTGGTTCCCGAGGATGGCGTGTTGATGGCAATGCGTCTGCACGCGCACCCGCGTCCCGTCGAGCGGCGGCGGCTCCCACCCGGGCGAGTGGTCGTGCAGCAACTCGGCGAAGGTGACGGTGGCCTGCGCTAGGCGGGACACGTCGTTGTCGCCCGGGAGCAGTTCGGCGGCGTCGCTGCGGAACACCGCGGTGCAGCTCGGTTCGAGGCCGAGCACGAGCCCCCCGGTGCGCACGTGGCCCGACAGCGCGCGCACTGTGCGGCGCAGGACGCGTCGAGCGACGCCGAGTTGCCCCGTGGAGATCCAGGTCAATCCGCAGCACAGCGGCGCCGTCGGGATGTCGACGGCCCAACCGGCGGCTTCGAGCACGGCGACCGCGGCGCGGCCGATCTCGGGGCTGAAAGCGTTGGTGAACGTGTCGGGCCACAGCAACACGCGGCCGCGCGCGCCGGGCGGCGACGGCGCGCGCCGCTTGGCCCAGCGCCGCAGCGACTCGGGGGCGAAGCGCGGGATCTGCCGTTCGGGTGCGATGCCACCCACGCGCTTGGCGAGGTCGGCGACGGGCCGCGGCCCCACCGCGGCGTTGACGGCGCGCGGCGCGCCACTCGCCAGCTGCGCCCACAGCGGCAGCCACCCCATCGAGTAGTGCGAGGCCGGACGCAACCGCCGCGCGTAGTGGTGCGCCAAGAACTCGGCCTTGTACGTCGCCATGTCGACACTCACGGGACAGTCGCGCTTGCATCCCTTGCACGACAGGCACAGGTCGAGGGCGTCGCGTACTTCGGTCGAGCGCCAGCCGTCGCTGATGGCGCCGCCGCGACCACCGCCGTCGAGCATCTCGAACAGCAGGCGCGAGCGCCCGCGCGTCGAGTGGACCTCGTCCTTGGTCACCATGTAGCTCGGACACATGACGCCACCGTCGGCGTGGCGGCACTTGCCCACGCCGGCACAGCGCAGTGCGGCGCGCGCGAAGTCGCCCTCGTCCTCCGCGAACGCGAAGTACGTCCGGCCGGCGACGTGGCGGTAGTCGACGCCGAGGCGTAGCTGACCGTCACGCGGGTTCGGCTCGACCACCTTGCCGGGGTTCATCCGGTCGTGCGGATCGAAGATCGTCTTGACGTGCCGGAAGACGTCGACGATGTCGTCGCCGAACATGATTCCCAACAAGTCGCCTCGCGCCTGCCCGTCGCCGTGCTCGCCCGACAGCGAACCACCGAATCGATGCACGAGGCGCGCCGCCTCCTCGGTGAAATCGTGGAAGTCGGCGACCCCCTTGGCGGTGACGAGGTCGAAAGGAATCGAGCAGTGCACGCAGCCCTGCCCGAAATGGCCGTACACCGACGTACCGTCGTAGTGGTACTTGGCGAAGAGGCGGAGGAGTTCGCGGAGATAGTCGCCGACGTCCTCCGGCGCGACGGCGGAGTCCTCCCACCCGGGCCAGTAGTCGACGCCGTCGACGTGGGCCGTCGCCCCGAGTCCCGCCTCGCGCACGGCCCAGAGTTCCTCCTCGTGGTTCGGGTCGTCGTAGAACACGACGGTGTCGTCGTTACGGGATCGGCCGATCGACGCGAGCATCTTCGCCGCGGCGTCGTCCGCCTGCTCGGCTGTATCCCCGCCGAACTGAACCAGCAGCCAGGCGTTGCCCTTCGGCAGCAGGTCCACCGCCTCGGCGTGCAGGTGCTTGCGCCGCTCCAGCTTGATCAGCACGTCGTCGAGGCCCTCGAGGGCCACCGGCGCGCACTCGACAATCCCAGGTACCGCGTCGCCCGCCGACGCGATGTCGTCATAGCCCAGCATGACGAGCGTCTTCGCCTTGAGGGTGGGCACGAGGCGCAACTCGGCGCGCAGCACTGTGACCAGCGTCGACTCACTGCCCACGAGCATGCGAGCGATGTCGAACTGGTTTTCGGGGAGCAACGAGTCGAGGTTGTAGCCCGACACCCGGCGCGGGATGTCCGGATAGGTGCGCCGTATGAGTTCGCCGTACTCGTCACGGACGGCGCGCAGGGCTCGGTACACCTCAGCCCGCCGGTCGCCGTCGCCGTCGCCGACAATGCGGCCGTATTCCTCGTCGTCGGTCGGACCCACCCACATGCGGGTGCCGTCGTAGAGCAGCACTTCAAGCCGCGCCAGGTTGTCGACGACCTTGCCGGTGCGTTGTGCCGTGGACCCGCACGAGTTGTTGCCGATCATCCCGCCGATGGTGCAGTGGTCGTGCGTCGCCGGCTTCGGCCCGAATTCGAGCTGGTAGTCCTTGAGCTGATCGTTGAGTTCGTCGAGGACGATGCCGGGCTCCACGACGCACGTACGCCGCGACGCATCCACCGACAGCAGCTGGTTGCAGTACTTCGACCAGTCGATCACCACGGCGACGTTGGTGCACTGACCGCCGAGGCTGGTGCCGCCACCGCGGGAGAAAACGGGCACGTCGAAGTCGCGGCACACGGCGATCGCTTCGGCGCCCGCGTCCACGGTGCGCGGGATGACGACGCCGATCGGCGTCTGGCGGTAGTTCGACCCGTCGGTCGAGTAGGCGCCGCGCGTCATGGCGTCGAAGCGCACCTCGCCGTCGACGCGCGCCGCCATCTCGGCCTCGAGCCGCGCGACGTCGACGGCCATCAGGAACGCAGTTCGGAGATCTTGTCGCGGGCGATCGACGCCAGCGTCGCGGCCTTGTGGGGTTGGCCGCGCAGGAACGCTTCGGTGAAGTGCTTCGCCTGGTCGTACTTGACCTTGCCCGGCATCGGCGGTTCGTTCGGGTTGACGTCGCAGTCGACGATGCCCGGACCGGGATGCGACAGCAGGCCGGCGATGGCGTCGTGCACCCGCGCCGGATCCTTCACCTTGACGCCGTAGCCGCCGCACGCCTGCGCCCAGGCGGCGAAGTCGGCTTCGGGCTCCTTGTGGCGCACGGCGTACTCCGGGAAGCCGAGCACCATCTGCTCCCACAGGATCATGCCGTAGGCGTTGTTGTTGTTGACCACCACCTTCACCGGCAGGTTCTCGCGCATCGCCGTGAGGAACTCGGCCATGAGCATGGCGAGGCCGCCGTCGCCCACGAAGGCGATCACTTGGCGATCAGGGAAGGCGCGCTGCATGCCGATGGCGTACGGGAGTCCCGGAGCCATCGTGGCGAGGTTGCCCGAGAGGTAGAACTCGCGGCCACCGCGGATCGTCCAGTGGCGCGCCGCCCACGTGGCGATCGTTCCGGAGTCGCACGTGAGGATGGCATCGTCGTTCGCCAGATCGTTCACGCAGCCGATGAGGTACTGCGGTGCGATGGGATCGCGCTTGACGTTTTCGAGCGCCTTCATGTCAGAGCGCCACTCCTCCATCTGTTCCTGGCACTTCGACAGGAAGTCGCCGTCGCCCTCGTGCAGTAGCGGCAACAGCGCTGTGAGCGCCCGCTTGGTGTCGGCGACGACGCCGGCCTCGACCGGCAGGCGCAAGCCGATGAGCGCTGGGTCGGTGTCGACCTGCACGACGGTGGCTTGACCGGGCGCCGGCAGGTGCTTGGTGTACGGGAACGACGTGCCGACCATAAGCAGCGTGTCGCACTCCTCCATCAACTGCTCGCTCGGCGCGGTGCCGAGCAGGCCGAGGCCGCCGGTGGTGAGCGGGTGGTCGTCGGGCACGACCGCCTTGCCCGGCAGCGTCTTGACGATCGGGGCGTGCAGCCGTTCGGCAACCGCGATCACCTGGTCGCGGGCGTGCAGCGCCCCCGCCCCGACGAGCATGGCGACCTTGTGGCCGCGGTTGAGCACCCGCGCCGCGGCTTCGAGTTCGTCCGGCGCCGGCGACAGCGGGGTGCGCGCAAGGTTGGGCGCGGTGGTCGGCGGATGCGCCGGGGCGACGTGGCGGTACGGGTCCTCTTCGAGCGCGGCGACCTGGATGTCGTTGGGGAACGTGAGGTGGGCGACGGTGCGCTTGGTGAGGGCGTTGCGGATCGCGATGTCGACGACGCCGGGCACCTGCTGGGGGTTGGAGACCATCAGGTTGTAGGCCGCGACGTCCTGGAACAGGCGATCGAGGTGGACCTCCTGCTGATAGGCCGTACCGAGGACCGACGTCTCCTGCATGCCCGTGATGGCGAGCACCGGCGCGTGGTCGAGCTTGGCGTCGTAGAGACCGTTCAGGAGGTGGATGGCACCCGGACCCGAGGTGGCGACGCACACGCCGAGACGACCCGTGGCTTTGGCGTATCCCGTCGCCATGAACGCCGCGGCTTCCTCGTGATGGACGAGGACGAATCTGACCTTCTCCTCGAGCCGACGGAAGCCCTCCATCAACCCGTTGATCCCGTCGCCGGGAAGTCCAAAGACGGTGTCGACGCCCCATTCCGACAACCGTCGCGCCACACATTCGCCAACGGTCTCTTTCACCTTCAGGTTGTACCCGCCGGGCTTCACCGGGTACACGACAAATGTGAGCAAAGTCACAACCGTCGACGCAGCGGCCTACACCGTGCCGCTGCCCCAACCCGAGGCCGACGGCACCTTCGCTTGGGACGCGACGACGGTGGTGATCGCGCGCGTACACGCCGCCGGTGAAGTCGGCATCGGCTTCACCTACGGCGCGGTCGCCGGCGTTGACGTCATCACCGGCGTGCTGGCCCCGCGCGTCGTGGGTCGCGACGCCTTCGACATCCCGCGGGCGTGGCGCGCCATGGCCGACGCGTTGCGCAACCGCGGCCGGCCGGGCGTCGCGTCGACGGCGCTCGCCGCGGTCGACGCCGCGCTGTGGGACCTCAAGGCGAAGCTGTTCGGCGTCCCGCTCGTGCGCCTGCTCGGCGCGGCGCGCGACGGCATCGAGGTGTACGGCAGCGGGGGGTTCGTGAACCTCGACGACGACGTGTTCGCCGATCAGCTCACCGGTTGGCTCAAGGACGGCATCACGAAGGTGAAGATGAAGATCGGTGTGGGGGCGGGCGCGGACGTCGACGAGGACGTGCGGCGGGTCCGCTTCGCCCGCTCCGTCGTGGGCGACGGCGTCGAGTTGTTCGTCGACGCCAACGGCGCCTACGACCGCAAGCAGGCAGCACGCCAGTGCCGCGCGTTCGAAGATCTCGGCGTGACGTGGTTCGAAGAGCCGGTCACCTCCGACGACCTCGAGTCGCTCGGCGTGCTGCGCGACCTCACCGCCATCGACATCACCGCAGGCGAGTACGGCTACCTGTTGCAATACTTCGCCGAAATGCTGCGCGCCGTCGACGTCATCCAACCCGACGCATCACGGTGCAGCCTGAGCGAGTGGCTGCGGGTCGCCGCGCTGGCGGCCGCCAACAGCCGCGAGGTGTCCGCCCACTGCGCGCCGTCGCTGCACGCCCACCCGGCGTGTGCTGCGCTCAACACCCGCCACATCGAGTACTTCGCCGACCACACTTACGTCGACCCGTTGTTGTTCGACGGCGTGCTCACCCCCGTCGACGGCCGGTTGTGGCCCGCGCTCGACCGGCCCGGGTTCGGTCTCGAACTACGCGGCGACGCCGAGCAGTACCGGGTCAAGTGATGCACGCCAACGGCCGCTACCCGCCGATCCGTGACTACGCGTTCATCAGCGACTGCCACGCATCGGCGCTGGTCTCGCGCCAAGGTTCGATCGACTGGTGCTGCATGCCGCGGTTCGACTCGTCGCCGGTGTTCGGTCGCCTGCTCGACTGGGAGCGCGGCGGCTTCTGCCGCATAGCGCCGGTTGAGGAGTTCGCGACGACGCGTCACTACGTCGACCAGTCGCTGGTGCTGTCGACGATGTTCGAGACCGACACTGGTGAAGTCGAGCTGATCGACTGCTTCACCACCCGGCGCGGCGGGGCGCAGTCGCCTTACCGGCAGCTGCTACGCGTGGTGGAAGGGCGCCGCGGGCGCGTGACGTTTCGCATTCACCTGGCGCCCCGGTTCGACTACGCCGAGGTGAGGCCGTGGGTGCGCCACCACGGCGCGGGCATCTACACCGCCATCGGAGGCAACGACGCGCTGGCGATCCGGTGCGATCACGAGTTCGAACTGGTCGACGCCCACGACCTCGTGGCCGAGTGTTCGGTGCGCCCCGGCGAGCGCGTGCGGCTCGCCGTTCATTACCTGCAACCCGAGACGATCGACCCCGAACCGCCCGAACCGCCCTCGGCCGAAGAACTCGACGCCCGGCTCGACGCGACCATCGCGTGGTGGAAGCGATGGTCGCGCCGCGCCACGCTGCACGGTGCGTACGCTCCCGACGCCGTTCGGTCCGCCCTCGTGCTGAAGGGTCTCACCCACGCGCCGACGGGCGCGGTCGTGGCCGCGGCGACCACGTCGCTGCCAGAAGCGCTCAAGGGGGAACGCAACTGGGACTACCGCTACAGCTGGATCCGTGACTCGCACTTCACCGTGCGCTCGCTCGCCGAGCTCGGCTACGACGCCGAAGCCGACGGCTTCCGTCGCTTCGTCGAGCGCTCAGCGGCGGCATCGGTCGAGTCGCTCCAGATCATGTACGGCGTCGGCGGTGAACGCCGGATCCCCGAGCTCCTGCTCGACGACCTCGACGGCTACCGCGGCTCGCGTCCGGTCCGCATCGGCAACGCCGCGTCGCGCCAGATGCAGTTCGACGTGTTCGGCGATCTGCTCGACCTCTCGGCGCAATGGCACGACCGCGGCAGCTCGCCCGACGACGACTACTGGCGCTTCCTCGTCAGCGTCGTCAACTTCGTGGCCGACCACTGGCGCCAGCCGGACAAGGGGATCTGGGAGATGCGCGGCCGGCCCAAGCACTTCGTGTACTCGAAGGCGATGTGCTGGGTGGCGCTCGACCGCGGTGTGCGCTTGGCGAAGGAGTGCATGCGCGATGCGCCCGTCTCGCGCTGGGAGCGCGAGCGCAAAGCGTTACGCCGCGTGCTCGACGACGACGGTTTCAACGCGCGCCGCAACGCCTTCACCCAAGCGTTGCGCGGCCGCGCCCTCGACGCGTCGGCGCTGCTGCTGCCCGCGTTCGGCGTCGTCGCCTACGATGATCCACGCATGATCGGCACGGTTGACGCCATCCGTGAGGAACTCATGGACGGTCCCCTCGTACGGCGCTACCGGACAAAAGACAGCCTGTCGGGTCACGAAGGCACGTTCTTGCCGTGCACGTTCTGGCTCGCCGAGTGCCTCGCCTATCAGGGACGTACCGCCGACGCGCAAGAGGTGTTCGACGCCGCCTTGGCCACGACCAATGACGTGGGTCTGTTCGCCGAGGAGTTCGACGAGCAGCATCAAGTGGCGCTGGGCAACTTCCCGCAGGCGCTGACACACCTGAGCCATATCACCGCTGCAGTAGCGCTGACGCGGACCGCCACTTGAGCCGCGCCGTGTGCGTGGCCGCGCGCGCCAGCGTGGCGGCGTTTTTCGGCAGCGTCTTCAGATACGCCGGGTCGAGGAAGCCACCGGCGATGGCGTCGAAACGACCATGGGCGCCGAAGTCGCGGTCGTCGTCGGCGGGCTTGTACAGATTGACGGGGTCGTCGGGCCGTCGCAGTTCGTCGGTGAACTGTCCCTCCCACGCGCCGAACGCCCCGAGATTCACGGCGAGTTGCGGCGTCGCCCGCGCCAGGATCGTGAGGAACTTGTTCCACGAACCGAGCACCTTCGAGCGCCGCGGCGTCAGCGCCGTGGCGACAATCGCGTCCGCCGCCACCTCGGGTTGGTAGATCGGCGGCACGGGCATGGGGCGATGCGGCAGCGTGTCCTCGCCCCAGTCGAACTGTGGCGTGTTGACGGCGGGCAGGTGCACCATCGCTAGGCGCACGCGACTGCGCTGGTGCGTCAACTCGGCCTGCACCGACTCGACGAAGCCGCGGCAGGCGAACTTCGACGCGCAGTACGGCGCCTGAAGCGGGATGCCCACGTACGCCAGCGCCGAGCCGACGTTGACGATGGCGCCGCGATCCCGGGGCGCCATGCGCTTCAGCGCGGCGCGCGTCCCCCAGACCTGTCCGAGAAACGTGACTTCGACCGCCCGGGCAAAGTCGTCCGGCTCGACATCGCTGAACGGCGAGAACACGGTCGTCATGGCGTCGTTCACCCACACGTCGATGGGTCCAAGCGCGTCTTCGATCTCACTCGCAGCGATGTCGACGGCGCGCCAATCCGCCACGTCGACGGAGCATGCGTGCGCCCGCCGCCCGGTAGAGGTGACATCCGCCGTCGCTCCTTCCAAGCCGGCCTCGCCGCGGGCGATGAGACCGACGTCGAAACCCTTGTGTGCGAACGCGATGGCGGTGGCGCGCCCGACACCTCCCGACGCTCCTGTGACGACTGCTACTGGCATGACAGTTGGATACCCGTTTCCGCGTGCTAACTAGATCGCCATGCGACGGTTGATCGGAGCCGCGCTCGCCGTCATGGCGCTCGTGGCGTGGACGGCGCCGGCGCGGGCACAGGCGCCGGCGACACGCGGTCCGCTCGAAGACGTCACGTTGCGCGGCCGCGTGCTGAACGGCGACGGGTCGCCCGTCGTCAACACGCCGGTGCGCGTCGACGCCGTCAACGACAGCGGCTTCGCCATTGCTGGCTTCTTCTTCACCGCCGGGCTGAGCACGCTGGCGTGCTTCTCCGCGGAGACGCGCGACGTGTGCCCCATCCCGAACAGCAAGCGCTTCGCGTCGACAACCGACGGCCGCGGCAACTACGCGTTCACGTTCCACAACGCCCATCACCGCGGCGAGCAGACCGACACCGACTACATCCTCTCGATCGGGGTGGCGTCCAAGCACGCCGCCGACCAGGTGGTGGTGGCGTCCTACGAACTCGAACTGAAAGACGCCGTGCACACCGCCCCCGACCTGCGCCTGTGGGACCCGGCGGTGACCCTCGAAGCCGAGCAGCGCGACTTCCGCGTCGAGTACGCAGCCCGACCGTCGAGCAAGAACGGCGGGCAGGTGCTGATCGCCGGTAAGGCGGCGGCCGGCGTGAGCGTCGACGATCAGGGGCGTATCGACGCCCGCGCCGTCGAGGACCAGCCCTTTGCCTTCGTGGCGCACGCGTCGAAAGACGAGCGGGCCGCCGGCACCATCTACCACCAGCGTTTCACCGCCGCGCCTGTCGAGGGTACGGGTACCCTCGTGCCGCTGTCGCGCGGCGCGGCGTGTACTGCGACGCGGTCGGACGGGGCGAGCGCACACTGCGGCTACACCGACGGTGACCTCGTCACGCCGGGCGTCGTCGATCCGAACCCGTGCGTCTTCGCCACCGACACGCAGTGCCAACCACCGGTCACGAAGGTGACAGTCGACCTGGGCAGCAGCGAAACGGTCGGCGAGGTGCGCGCCCGCTGCACGTGCACCCTGGAGGCGTCGAGCGACGGCGCTACGTGGTTCAACCTGCCGGCCAGCGGCACGTTCGGCGCCCAATCGATGCGCTACGTGGCGGTATCGGGTGCGTCGCTGGCGACGATTCCGGAAGTGTCGGTCTGGGCCCCGTGGCCCGACAGCGGCGGGGCCATCCATCTGCCCGGGCTCGGCGGCGGCAAGAGCGGCGACGCGGGCGGCGGTGCGCACCCACCTTGGCTGCTGGTGATCACCGCGCTCGTGGCCCTGGCCTTCGCCACCCGCACCATCGCAGACCGTCGCCACGCCCGGGTCCCCTCCTGACTTCGTCCGGGTTATGGACACCTGTCGACCCACAACCGCACGAAGTCGCGGACTTTGAAAATTCGTTGGTGACGGACGCGCGCCGCGCGTACCTTGCGCCCGTGCACGCAGTGATCGGTCGTCGCCGATTTCCCGACCCCCGGGCCGCTTTGGCCGCGTGGGGTCGTCGTCGCGTCAGCGCCTGACTCCGCTCGGGTCGCGGGCCGGGGGGTTGCCCGCCCGCCACCGAACCCAGGAGTCTTCGTGCCCATCCACCTCACCGCTGACCAACTGGCGCGCGACCTCGCGTTGCGCGACCTGACCGATCCCTCCGCCGGCCCCCACGCCATCCAGCACCTCGTCGACCTCGCCGTCGACGCACTGCGCGACGCGTGGAGTTGCGACGTGCGGCACGCGCCGGGACCGCGCGTGGTGCCCATCGCCGACAACTACGACCGCCTCAACTTCACCCCCGACGCCGCCAGCCGCGACGCCCGTTACACGCGCTACGTCGACGACGGCCACATGTTGCGCAGCCACTCGAGCGCCATGGTCCCACCCGCGCTGCGGGCCCTCGCCGCTGATCCCGTCGACGACGTGCTGCTGGTGTGCCCCGGCATCGTGTTTCGGCGCGACGCCATCGACCGCCTCCACTCCGGCACGCCGCACCAACTCGACCTGTGGCGAATCGCCCGTCGCCCCCTGGGCAACGCCGAGATGGACGAGATGACGCAGGTGCTCGTCGGCGCCCTCGTCCCCGGCATGCAGTACCGCGCCGAGCCGCGGGTGCATCCCTACACGCTCGACGGTCGTCAAGTCGACGGCCGCCGCGGCGGCGAGTGGGTCGAGGTGTGGGAGTGCGGCGTCGCCCACCCCGCCGTGCTCGGCTCCGCCGGGCTCGACGGGTGGCACGGCCTGGCCCTCGGTCTCGGCCTCGACCGGTTCTTGATGTTGCGCAAGGGCGTCCCCGACATCCGGCTGTTGCGCTCGAGCGACCCGCGCGTCGCCGACCAGATGCTCGACCTCGCGCCTTACCGGCCGGTGTCGTCGATGCCGGCGGTTCGGCGCGACGTATCGGTCGCGGTGGACGCCGACGACGACGTCGAGGACCTCGGCGACCGCGTACGCGACGCGTTGGGCGACGACGCCGACGCCGTCGAATCGGTCAGTGTGTGCGCCGAGACGCCCTACGACGCGCTGCCGGCGTCGGCCGTCGCCCGCATGGGCATGCGGCCGGGGCAGAAGAACGTGTTGGTGCGCATCGTGCTGCGCGACCTCGAGCGTTCGCTTACCGATGCCGACGCCAACGCGCTGCGCGATCGCGTCTACGCCGCGCTGCACTGTGGTTCCGCCCACGAATGGGCGGGTACAGGGAGGCCATGTTGATGATCCTGCTCCTCGTGCTCTTGGTGCTGCTCCTCGTGGGCGGCATCGGCGGCCCGCGCTACTACCGCCGCCGCGGCGGTACCACCGTCATCGAACGCGACGACTTCTAACAGCCACCTCTAATCCCCGCGAACTTGTGTTCTGTGGCACCCGAAACGTGTGCCACAGAACACAAGTTGGCATTAGCTCTTCTTCTCGCGGACGACGTCCTTCGGGTTCTTGTCAGTGCGGAGGCGCACGAAGCGCGGGTGGCGCATCTTGCCGTCGCTCGTCCATTCCATGAACGCCGCCTCGACGACGATCTCGGGACGCACCCAGTGCGCGTCCTTGCGCGGCAGACCCGTTCCCGCGGTGAAGGGCGGTGCGTCGATCTCGATCGCTCGCATCTGCGCGTGCATGTCTTCGAGCAGTCTGTTGCTGAACCCGGTGCCGATGCGGCCGGCGTAGACGAAGTCGTCGCCGTCGTAGTAGCCGACGAGTAGTGCCCCAAAGCCGGAGCGGTGACCGCTCGGCTCGGTGAACCCGCCGACGACGAGTTCCTGGGACGCGTCGCATTTCATCTTCAGCCACTGCTTGGAGCGTTTGTGTTCGTACACCGACGACCGCCGCTTGGCCATCACCCCTTCCCAGCCCTCGCGACAGGCGCGCTCGTAAGCGGCGATGCCGTTCTCAGGTAGCGGCTCGACGAGCACGAGCGGCTCGACCCAGCCGAATTCGGTCGCCAGCAGGTGCTGGCGGGCGTAAAGCGGAAGCTTCGTGATGTCGTAACCGTCGAAACGAAGGATGTCGAACACCGCGTACTGCGATGCTTCGTCGCCCGACGCCCGCGGCGCGCCGGCGCGGCGATCGCCCCACAACACCTCACCGTCGACGACGAAATCGTCGAACCCCTGCGCCACCAGCGTGGCTTCGATCAGCGGGAAGCGGTGGCGGATCTTGTTGCGCGTCAGCAGCTGCGCCTCGCGGTCCTTGACGAAGGCGAGGAAGCGAAAGCCGTCGAGCTTGCGCTCGAATTGCCACTCGGGGTCGTCGAAGCGGGCGTCGGTCAGCGTCGCCGCCATCGGCTCGATCCACGTGGGCGTCGGCGTGCGCGTCACCTTGACCCGCAGGTCCGGGTCGAGCGCCTCGAGCCAGTTCACGAGTGCATCATCCCCCCTGGGGGGAATAATCAGTCGCATGGAACGCGGCACCGTCCTCACCACCGGCGCGAACTCGGGCATCGGCCTCGCCACCGTCGTCGAGTTAGCCAAAGTCGGCTTCCACTCGGTTGGCAGCGTGCGCTCCCAAGAGAAGTCCGACGTCGTGATCAAGGCCGCGGCTGACGCCGGCGTCGCCGGCAAGGTCGACACGATCATCCTCGACGTCACCGACGCCGACGCATGCGCGTCGGTGATCGAGTCGCTGCCGCCGCTGTCGGGGCTCGTCAACAACGCCGGGTTCGGACTCACGGGCGCCGTCGAGGACGTTTCCGACGACGAAGCCCACCTGCTGTTCGAGACGATGGTGCACGCCCCGGTCCGCCTGGCGCGCCTGGCCATCCCCGAGATGGTCCGCAACGGCGGCGGCCGCATCGTGAACGTGTCGTCGATCGCCGGGCGCACCACGTCGCCGCTCGCCGGTCACTACACCGCGGCCAAGCACGCCCTCGAAGCCTTGTCGGACGCGCTGCGCATCGAGGTCGCGTCCCGCGGCGTGCACGTCGCCCTCGTCGAACCCGGCGGCTTCAAGACCAACATCTGGGACGACATGGAGCGCGACATCGCCAACCGCGAACAGGCCGGGTCGCGCTTCATCGCGGCGTACCGCCGCTCGATGAGCGGCCAGCGGGTGCTCGAACGCTTGATGGGCGATCCGACGCAGTGCGCCAGGACGATCGCCACCGCGCTGACGACGCGCCTGCCGCGCGCCCGCTACCTCGTGGGAGCGGACGCTCGCGCCCTGCTGCTGGCCGACACGTTGACGCCGACGCCGATCAAGGACTTCTTCCTCCGGCGCGGCCTCGATCTGTAGACCGCGTTACGAGTAGTTGCTCGGCGTGTCCTCGAGGATGACCGTCTTGGTCTCGAGGAACGGCAGCAGACCCTCGATGCCGCCCTCGCGGCCGATGCCCGACTGCTTGAACCCGCCGAAGGCGATGCCGAAATCGGTACGGAACGCGTTGTGCCCGACGGTGCCCGAACGCAACTGGCCTGCCACCTCGCGCGCCCGGTCGACGTCGTTGGTGAACACCGACGCGTTGAGGCCGTAGATGGTGTCGTTGGCGATGCGCACCGCGTCGCGCTCGTCGGCCGCCGGGATGACCGACAACACTGGGCCGAAGATCTCCTCCTGCGCGATCACCGAGCCGTTGTCGACGTTGCCGAACACCGTCGGCTCGACGAAGTAGCCGCGCTCCAGGTGCGCCGGGCGGCCACCGCCGGTGGCCAGCTGCGCGCCGGCATCGACGCCCTTGGCGATGTAGTCGAGGACGCGGTCGCGCTGGCGCTCGGCCACGAGCGGACCCATTTGCGTCTCGGCGTCGAAGGGATCGCCCACGCGCACCTGCGAGAACGTCGCCGCCAGCGCCTCGACCAGTTCGTCGTGACGCGAACGCGACACCACGATGCGCGTCAGCGACGAGCACACCTGCCCGGCGAGGAAGCACTCGGCGCGCGACAGCGTCTTGGCGGCGACCCCGAGGTCCATGTCGTCGAGGATCACCGCCGCGGACTTGCCGCCGAGTTCGAGCGTGCAGCGGGCGATGCGCTCACCGCAGATCGACGCGATGCGCCGGCCGGCGGCCGTCGACCCGGTGAACGTGATCTTGTCGACGCGCGGGTCGCGCACCAACAGTTCCGACACTTCGCGATCGGCGGTCAGCACGTTGAGCACGCCGGGCGGCAGCCCGATCGCCTCGGCCGCTTCGGCGACGACGTAGGCCTCGCCCGGCGCCTCGGGCGACGCCTTGAGCACGACGGTGCAACCGGCGATCAGCGCCGGTGCCACCTTGTTGGCGATAAGGCCGAGCGGCGCGTTCCACGGGATGATCGCGCCGACGACGCCGACGGGCTCGCGGACCAGCAGACCGAACTTGCCCCCGGCGCTCGGCGTGGCGCGCTCTTCCCACGCAAACGTGTTGGCCAGCCCGGCGTAGTAGTTGAACGTCGCCTGCGCACCGAGGCCGGCGTACTGCGCCACCTTGTGCAGCGCGCCCGACTGGCGTGGCCAGATCTGGCCGAGGTCGTCGTTGCGCGCCGCGATGCCGGCCCCGAGCGCCTCGAGGTAACTGGCGCGCTCGGCGTGGGTCATACGTGGCCACGGACCTTCGTCGAAGGCGGTGCGCGCCGCGCTGATGGCGCGGTCCATGTCGGGTGCCTGCGCTTCGGCGACGCGCATGAAGACCTGCTCGGTCGCCGAGTCGATCACCTCGAAAGCCGAGCCCGACGACGGCGCCACCCATTCACCGCCGATGAAAAAGTGGTCGGGGTTGGCCAGCAAACGCAGCTCGTCTTGTACGGACATCGGACCCTCCTGGTGGCTTCGTTCCGCCGACGGTAGTTCGTTTACTGTCGGCGTGATGCGAGTGGTCGTGATCGGAGCGTCGGGCGGACTGGGCCGCTGCATCGGTGTCGGATTGGCACACAAGGGGGCGCAAGTCGCTCTCATGGCGCGCCGCAAGGACCGCATCGCCGACGCCGCCGCCGAAGCCGGCAACGGCGCACTCGCCATCGCCTGTGACGCCACCGACGCCGCGTCGTGTGCCGCCGCGATCGACGAAGCGGCCACCGCGATGGGCGGTATCGACGGCCTCGTGTACACCCCCGCCGTCGGCCCGCTCACCCGCATCGAGGACATCGACGCCGACACGTGGCACCGCACGTTCGACACCAACGTCGTGGGCGCGGCACTCGCCACCGGGGCCGCACTCCCGCATCTCAGGGCGTCGAATGGCACCGCCGTGTACCTGTCGTCGGTCAGCGCGTCGTTGACGCCGCCGTGGCCCGGCCTGGCGTCCTACGCCGTCACCAAGGCGGCGCTCGACAAGCTGGTCGACGCCTGGCGCGCCGAGCACCCGACCGTCGGCTTCACCCGTCTCGTCGTGGGCGAATGCGCCGGCGGCGAGGGCGACGCCATGACCGAGTTCGCCAACGGCTGGGACGGCGAGCTGGTCTCGGAACTCATGCCGCAGTGGTTCGCCCGCGGCTACATGAGCGGCACGCTCATGCCGGTGCAGCGCCTCGTCGACGCCGTCGACCTGGTCCTGCACGCCGGCGCCACCGACGCCATCCACTCCCTGATCGTCGCTCCCCGACCCCCCGCCTGACCCGCGAGTCAGACGGCGCTGCCGAGGTACGCGTCCTGGACGGCCGGGTCCTTGCGGATCTGCGCCGGCGTGCCGCTGGCGATGACGGTGCCGAAGTTGAGGGCGTAGATCGTCGAGCACAGCTGCATGACGAGGTCCATGTCGTGCTCCACGAGCAGCACGCCGATGCCGTCGTCGCGCACCGCTTCGAGCACCGTCGACAAGCGTTCGGTTTCGGATTCGTTCAACCCCGACGCCGGCTCGTCGAGCAACACGATCTTGGGACGCGTCGCCAGCGCCCGGCCGAGCTCGACAAGACGGCCCTGGCCGGTGGGCAGGGCGTCGGCGCGCCGGTCGGCGACGGGCACGAGGCCGAGGCGGTCGACGATTTCACGCGCCGTGGCCGCGGCTTCGCCGATGCCGCGGCGCTGGGCGCGCCCGGCGATCTCGGCCGCGGTGCGGATGTTGTCGAACGCCGACATCGAGCCGAACACCTCGAGGCGCTGGAACGTGCGCGCCATGCCGCGCGTGGCGCGCTTGTGCACCGGCTCGTGCGACACGTCGGCCCCGTCGAGCACCACTTTGCCGCTGCACGCCTGCACGCCCGACAGCGCGTTGAACGTGGTCGTCTTGCCCGCGCCGTTCGGTCCGATGAGGCCGACGATGGTGCCGGCCTCGACGTCGAGGCTTACGTCGTCAACGGCTTGGAGTCCGCCGAACCGAACGCGAACTCCGCGGGCTTCGAGCAGTGCCATTCGTCTCCTCCTTTGGCGTGAGCGCGTCGGTCAGCGACGAAATGGCGGCGACGAGTTCGGCGTGGTCGCGCTGGCGCGCCGCTTCGTGCACGCGCGCCTCGCGGATGCCGGTGACGAACCAGTGACTGAAGAAGCTGAGCGCGCCGATGATGCTCAGCGCGACGCCGAGCAGGCCGCCCGAGATGAGGTACGGCACCTGCTCTTCGACCAGGGTGGAGCGACTGGCGCCGATCCAGCCGAGGACGATGGCGGTCAACCCGAGGGTCATCAGCGCCCCCGACGCGACGAGCAGGAACTGGCGCTGGCTGACGATCGAGCCGTCGCCGCGCGCCGCAAGTTCCTCCGCGCCGGCGGCCAACCGCTCGTCGCGGTCTGCGATATCGGTCATAGCTCCTCACGATCACACGATTCGGCGCCGGTGGGCGCCAGTACGCCGTTGGACAGTCGCGCCAGCGCTTGGCCGAAGAACGGTTGCAGCAACAACGCGATCAGCAACAGCCCGCCGATGCCGGCGCCGAAGGGCGACACCGGATTCGTGGTCGCCGCTGTGGTGGTGCGCGGCAGCACCGCCGCAGGCTGACGCGGCACCAGCGCGCCCACGTCGGGCGACGACGGGATGTCGTAGTTGCCGAGGTCCGCACCCAGGTCGGCCACGGGTAGCGCCGTGTCGTCGTCGAAGATGGCGGCGCTCGTCGTCGCCAGCGAGACGTCACCGCGCGCCAGCTCGATGGCCGCGACGTTGCGCGCCTGCAGCGCGACCTTGATGTCGTCGACCGACGGCACCATCGGCACCGGGCTGGCGATCGACGGAATGGCGTCGAACAGTTGGGCGAGCGCCGAGATCGACCGCGTCGAGTTGTCGAAGTCGATGCGCAGTCCGCCGGAAGCCAACCGCCCGTGCGACGAGTCCGACAGCGGAATCGGCGCCGAGACCGTGATGTGCAGGCCGGCACGCTTGAGCGCGTCGTTGAGGCTGGCGCCGAGGCTCTTCGGCACGGGCAGGGCACTCTTCGGGACGTGCACGCCGTCGCCGTCGATGGTGACGGGCCGCCCGGCGATCTTGGCGCCCACGATCTTCGTGCCGCCCTCGAGCTTCGGTGTCTTGCCCGCGCCCTGCGACGTGGCTGTGAGATCGGTCACCACGGAGTCGATCGTCAGGAGGTTGAACACGTCAATGCCGCTCACCTTGGTGAGCGAATGCGTGATCACGGTGTCCCCGCTGATCTTCGTCGTGGCCAGTGCCGACGCGGTCCCGAGATTGACGAGCGGCGGCGCTTGCACCGCCGGCGCCGACGCGCTCGCACGTGACCCGTCGGGCTCGGCGCGGACCGTGGCGTTGAGACCCGGCGCCGGATTGGACTCCGCTGACGGCTCCCCGAAGCCGGAGTTCGCCGACACGCGGAACGGATAGGTCGGCAACGTTCCCGACGGGTACTGCGACGAGAACAGCGTGAGCAGGGCGTCGGGGTTGTAGAGGAGGTCGCCCGGATCTAGCACCGAAGACTGCGCGAACGTCGAAGGACCGCTCGAGATCGTCGCCACGGCATCGGGCGAACCGATGTCGATCAGCGACGGCAGCGGCAGCAGCCCCTGTGGTGTGTAGTCGACCTGTAACGCCGAGCCGGCCGCCGTGCCCTGGTAGCCACCGAGCGCAGTGTCGGAGGTTTGTGCGCCCACCGAAGCGGTCGGGGCAAGGGCGACAGCGCCCACGAGGAGCGCGCCAAAGAGCCGAAGCTTCACTTGTCGGCCCCCAGGTAGGCGCGGTACACCGCGTCTTCGGCGCCGGCGCTCGGCCCGGCGTAGGTCACGGTCCCGTGCGCCATCACGTAGGCCTCCGACGCGTACCGCAGACCGACGCGCGCGAACTGTTCGACGACGAGCACCGAGACACCTTGCGCCGCGACGTTGGCGACGGTCTCGTACAGCTCGGCGACCACGAGCGGGGCCAGCCCCATCGACAGCTCGTCGATGAGCAGCACCGACGGCTGTGCACCGAGCCCGCGCGCGAGCGCCAACATCTGCTTCTCACCGCCCGACAGATTGCCCGCCAGTTGCGCGTGGCGCGCCTTCAGCTGCGGGAACAACGTGAACGCCACCTCTTCGATCGCCGCGGCGGATGCGCCCGCCGACGCGGCGACGATGAGGTTGTCGCGCACACTCAGGTTCGGGTACACGGAACGACCTTCGCGAATATGGCGGATACCGATGCGCGTGAGTTCGTCGGCGCGCGCACGGTTGACGTGCCGGCCATCGACATGACGGCAACCGCGCGTCGGCTGCATCAGCCCGCTCATCACCGCGAGCGCCGTCGTCTTGCCGGCGCCGTTGGGGCCAAGCAGCGCGGCGACGCGGTGACGCGGCACGGCGATGTCGACGCCGTGCAGAACCTCGATGCGCCCGTACGCCGCCCCGACTCCCAGCAACGCCAGCGGCGAAACCTCGGCCGCCACCGCCGTCGTCATACGGCCTCCACCGCCGACTGTGCGACCGCGGCGTTCGGGCGCGCCGTGCGCGGCAGGCGGCGCTTGATCTGACGCACGGCGTCAAGGCCGATGCCCGCGAGCCCGTTCGGCTGACGGCCGAGCGTGATCGCCGCGGCGGCGACGCCGATGAACACCACGCCACCTATCGACGGGAAGGTCGCCTCTGCATAGTTCAGCAACGCAAACAGCGCGCCGGCGACCAGCGCGCCCGCCACCGTCGTGATGCCGCCGACATACGCAAACAACACGATGACGAGGCTGTTGATCGGATCGAACTGCAAGCCCTGCGCCGCGCCCTGCCATCCACCGAAGAGCGCACCGGCGCATCCGGCGATGAAGGCCGAGAACGCGAAGACCGCAACCTTGGTCGTGCGCACGCCCAGTCCCAGCGACGCGGCTGCCAACTCGCTGTCGCGGATCGCGGTCAGCCGCCGGCCGAACCAGCTCCGCCGCAAGACGCCGATGAGCACGGCGAACACGGCGAAGATCACGGCGCACCAGATCGCGAACGCGGCGTCGGACCCGAGGTTGATGCCGAAGATGCTGGGCCGGCCGACGCCGAGGCCGCCTTGTCCGAGGATGCGTTCGTCACCGAGGATGAGTTCGCGGCCGACGAGCGCGACGCCAAACGTGCTCAACGCGAGGTGCAGTCCGCGCAACCGCACCGCAGGCAACGCCACCAGCGCGCCGACGACGGCGCACAACAGTCCGCCGAGGAGCATCCCGGTGAGGGAGTGTCCGTGCGAGATCGATCCGGTAACGAAGGCGCCGAGGCCCACGAACAGGTACTGCGTCAGCGACACCTGGCCCGACAGCCCCGTCAGCGCAACCAGCGACAAAGCGATCGTGGCGATGACGAGCGCGCCGACGACGTGCCGGCGCTGCTCGGCGGGAATGGCGTTGACGAATACCGCCACAAACACGACAAGGGCGACAGCGGAGAGCAAGGACTTGCGCAGCGTCGGTACCGCCGGCTCGTCGCGCCCGACGATGCGACCAACGGATAGGCGGAACGACGGGACCAGCAAAACGGCGACGATGAGAAACAGGCCGGGAATGGCAAGCCGGAGCCGGAGGAAGAACGCCTGGTCGGGATACAGCCAGCTGACGTTGGTCAATTCTTGGATCAGCCCGAGTGCCAGCGCGCCGACGATCGTCATGGGAAAGCTGGTGAGCCGTCCGATCATCGCCGCGCCGTACGCGTTCAGCACGAGGAGGGTGAGCGCGATGGCGCTGAGGTTCTGGCCACCCGCGAAGAGCACCCCGCCGAGGGCGGCGAGCATGAAGCCGATCATCCAGCTGAACCGCGCCACGAAGAGCGAGCGGACGCCGTCGAGGCTGGCCAGCTCCCGATCGTCCACGACGGCGCGCATGCGGGCGCCGATCGGTGTGTTGAACAACAGGACGCGGAGGCCGATCGCGACAGCGATTGCGATGACGACCTGCGCGATGCGGTCGTACGTGATCGGCACGGACGCGATGACGATGCGGTGGTTGCCGAACAGGTACGGCGACAGGCGCGCCTCACCGGGATCGAAGGCGCGCAGCGCGATGCCGAGCAGTCCGACGGTGAGCGCGATCGTCACGACGAGCGATGTCGCGTAGTCCGCACCCTGGAAACGACGCAGCAGCCGTTCGACGACCACCCCGGCGAGCGGCGCGCCCACGAACACGACCGCCACGATCGCGAGCGGTGTCGGCCAGCCGTCGTTGACGTGCAACTCGTAGAAGCCGAAGGCCGCCAGCATGCCGACGGCGCCGTGGGCGAAGTTGAAGACGCCCGTCACCGTGTAGGTGAGTACGAGGCCCATCGCCGCGATGGCGTAAATGCAGCCCAGGATGAGACCGAACAGCGTGAACTGCAGCAGCTCGGTCATTGGCAGATGAAACCCGAATCCGGCACGAGCCGCTGCCACTTGCCGTTCTTGACCTGCATGCCCACGAAACAGCCGTTGGTGAGCTCTTTGCCGAGGCGGATCGGGCCGAACATGCCGCCGGCGTCGAAGGTGTCGACCGAATTCATCTGTGCGACGAACGCCTCACGCGTGATCGGACCTTTGAGAGCTTCAAGGTTGTCGAGGAAGGCTTTCGCCCCAGCCCACGAGTCTTCGGCGAACGCGTCCTTGTCGAAACTCGGTGACGCGCGATTCATCCATTGCACGAACGCCGCCAGTTCCTTGTTCGAGTTCGCCTCTTCGATCGGCAGGCTGCGCAGCCACGTGATCGCGCCTTCCGACGCCGAGCCCGTCGCTTGGATGAAGTTCGTGCCGTACGTGTACACGAAGTACTCGGGCCACTTGAGGCCCTTGTAGCCCGTGTCCTGCATCGAACGCGCCATGGACTGATTGGAGTCGACGGTACCGATGAAGAAGAGATAGTCGGCGCCGCTATTGGCGACGGCGCGCGCGGGCGCGTCGTAGCTGAGCGTGCTCAACGGCAACTCCTGGACCTGCACGATCTGGATGCCGGCGGCCTTCATCAGCCGCTCCTGCAGCTGAGCTTCGAAACGCGACTGGTCGACGGCGAGATAGGTGACGCTCGCCTTCGTCGCACCGTGATCGTGCAGGAACTTGTACTTGCCGATCACCGCGTTTTCGTTCTCGTATTTGGGGTTCATGTCGAACACCGTCGGCAGATCGGCCGAGGCCTGTTGGCCGGGGCCGTTTACGACGGGTATCCGGGTTTGACGAATCACGTCGACGCCGCCCACGTCGCCGAGAGCGAACCCACCCGCGACGCCGAACACCGAGTTCGACATCTCCGTGATGATCGAGCGGTATTGGCCGTTGTCGGTGCCGTCGTCGGCTTCTTTGAGGACGAGTTTGCGCCCGCATATCCCGCCGGTCGCATTGCGGTACGCCACGTAGGCACGCGCTGCGCCTGCGGCCGAGGTGCCGATTCCAGGAGACGGGCCGGTGAGCGACGAGATCGAACCGATGCGGATCTCGGTGTCGGTGACGCCAGGCGCCGTCGAAGGAGCAGCGCACGGCAGTTTCTTCGACACCGCGGAGACGCCGTTGCTCCCGGTGCCGGAAGACGCCGGTCCCGAACCGGTGCTGCCGCTTCCGGTGTCGGTGCCGGTTCCTCCATCAACGCTGTCGTTTCCCGCTCCGGCGGAGGACCCGCCGTCGCTGGCCGCGGGCCCCGACTGAGCGAGCGTCGACACGCGGCGGCGCATGTCGGCGCGCTGGGCGTCGTTCCACCGGGCGCCACACGCCGTCAGCGGCAGGAGCGCAACGACGACAACGATCGAAAGCCTCCGCTGCACCAGCCTGTATTCCCTCCCGCGACGATAAGAGTCGCACTCTACAATCAGTAGAATGCCATTTCCACGCGCAAACTACTTTGACATCGTAATAGTTTGCCCCGCGTCCCGCCCGCCCTCGGAAGGAGTTCGGGTTGAGCCAATCCGCGCTGAGTAAAGAGCTGTCGGCGAGCCTGCTGCTCGACCCAGCCGTCGTCGCCGACCCGTATGCGTTCTACCGACGGCTGGTGGCGGAGACGCCCGTATGGCGCATACCGGGCACCGACATCGTTCTCGTGACGTCGTTTGCGGCCGTCACCGAAGCCGCGAATCGCGTGGCCGACTTCTCCTCCACCCTGCACGGGATTGTGTACCGCGCCGACGACGGTACGCCCGCGGTGATGCCGTTCGACACCGGGGGCATGGACGCCCTCGCCACCGCGGATCCCCCGGTGCACTCGCGCCACCGCGGCGCGGTGTTCCCCGAACTCGTCGCTCGTCGCATGGCGACCATGCGGCCCGACGTCGAGCAGCTCGCGGAGAACCACATCGACGCATGCCTCGCTCGAGGCCACGTGGAGTTCATGCACGACGTCGCCAACGCGGTTCCGATTCGCGTGGTCACCGACCTGATCGGCTTCGCGAACGCCGACCCCGACATGTTGCTCACGGCCGCCTTCGAGTCGACCGCCACGATGGCGGGAACCCAGACGCGCGACGAAGTCGGCGTCCGCATGGGGAACTCGATGCTGAGCCTGGGCTGGATCACCGACCAAGTGTCCGCCAGCACTCCTGACACTCCGGGACTGCTCGGCGCGACGGCCACCGCCATCGCCAGCGGCGACCTCACGGAACTCGAGGCGATCGTGATCATCCAGACGCTGCTGAGCGCCGGGGGCGAGTCAACCACGAGCTTGCTCGGCAACGCGGTCGCGCAGCTGGCAACCGATGAGGCCTTCCAGACGCAACTGCGCGAGAAACCAGAACTCGTGACGCCGTTCGTCGAAGAAATGCTGCGTCTCGAGTCGCCGTTCCGCTACCACCTCCGCCACGCAACGCAGGACACGGAACTGCTCGGAACGCCAGTGCCCGCGGGCGCGACGGTGCTGCTCATGTGGGGCGCAGCGAACCGCGATCCGGCGGTGTACGAGCACCCCGACGAAGTCGTACTCGACCGTGCGTCGCCCCGGCACCATTTGGGGTTCGGTCGTGGCATCCACCTGTGCGTTGGCGCCCCGCTGGCTCGCCTCGAAGCCGACGTCGTCCTGCGATGCGTGCTGGCCAGGACCGCGAGCTTCGCACTGGACCCGTCGGATCCACCGGAGCGCGAGAGCAGCCTCATGGTGCGGCGCTTCCGCCGCCTGCCCCTCGTGGTTTCGGCGGCGTGAGCGTCAAGGACTTCGACCCCGAACTCCGCCTCCTGGCCCGAGTGCTGCCGCGTGCGGTGATCGGCCCGCGCACGCTGCCCGTCTTACGACGCGCCGACGCGCGTGTGCGCGGTCGCACGTGTGCCGGCGTCGAGACGACAACTGATGGTGATCTGTCCTTCCGGCTCCATCGCCCGGCCACCGAACCGCGGGGCGCGCTGCTGTGGATGCACGGCGGTGGCTTCGTGATGGGCACCGCGGCGCAGGACGACGCGTTCTGCCGTGTCATCGCGGCGCGCCTCGGGCTGCTCGTTGCCGCCGTCGACTACCGACTCGCGCCGGAACACCCGTTCCCCGTGCCGCTCCAGGACTGTCACGACGCGCTCGAGTGGTTGGCTAAGCGCGACGACGTCGACGCCGACCGCATCGCCATCGGTGGTGCGAGCGCCGGTGGCGCGCTCGCCGCAGCACTCGCGCTCCTGGCCCGCGATCGCGGCGTCGTCCGGCCCGTGTTCCAACTGCTGTCGTATCCGATGCTCGACGATCGCGTCGCCGCGCGCGCCGACGTCGACGACCGTGATGCCCGCTTGTGGAGCAACCGCAGCAATCGCTTCGCGTGGTCGGCGTACCTGGGAACGGACCCCGGCTCGCCCTCCGTCAACGGCCTCGCGGCGCCGGCCCGTCACCCCGATCTCGGCGGCGTTGCCCCCGCGTGGATCGGCGTGGGCTCGCTCGACATTCTTCGCGAAGAGGACTGCACCTACGCCGCTCGACTCAACACTGCCGGCGTGAAGTGCGAGGTGCTCGTCGTCGACGGAGCGTTTCACGGTTTCGACAGCGTGAGCCCACGATCGGCGATCACGCAGCGCTTCCGTGACGCGCAAGCGCGCGCTCTGCAGAAAGCCTTTGATGATGCGTCCGCTGCCTGAACTGAACTTCTCGAACCGCGGCTTCTGGACGTCGGGCGAGGACGGCGTGTTGCGCATCGACAGTTGCGGCGCCTGCGGCGCGCTGGTCCACCCGCCGGCGCCCATCTGCCAGGTGTGCCGCAGCCGCAACCGCACGCAAACTGCCGTGTCCGGCAACGCCACGGTGATCGGCTGCACCGTCAACCATCAGCAGTGGCTCCCGGCGTTCCCGCCGCCCTACGTGATCGCCAACGTCGCCCTCGACGAGGACCCCTCCGTCCGCCTCACGACGAACATCGTCGACTGCACCCCCGAAGACGTGCATATCGGCATGCGGGTCGCCGTGAAGTTGGAACAGCACGAAGACGTGTGGCTGCCGCTGTTCGTGCCGACCGGCGAGCCCGACGGCGAAAACCCGGTGCCGGCGCCGACGCGACGGACGCCACGGGCACCGCTCACCACCGAACGCTTCGAGCACAACTCTGTCATCTCCGGGATCGGCCGCTCGCGCTACGGCCGGCGCCTGATGGTCAACCCGTTGTCGCTGACGATGGACGCGTGCCTCGCGGCGATCGCCGACGCCGGCCTGACAGTCGACGACATCGACGGGCTCTCGACCTACCCGGGGGCGGCCGGTATGGGCATGAGCGAAGGCGGCATCACCGCGGTCGAGGACGCGCTGCGCATCCGGCCGACGTGGTTCAACGGTGGCGGCGAGATTCCCGGGCCCGCCGGTTCGCTCATGGCGGCGATGCTGGCGATCAACGCCGGGCTGTGCCGGCACGTGCTGTGCTTCCGCACCGTCTGGGAAGCCACGAACGCCGCGCTCGGGCAGGTCCGCGCCAGTGGCGTCGGCGGTGGCCGCGTCTCGGGCATCAACGGCGAGTGGCGCGCCCCGTTCGGCGCGACCTCGGCGGCGAACTGGCTGGCGATGAACGCGTCGCAGTACATGCACCGCTACGGCGCGACGCGCGAGTTGCTGTCGTGGATCGCCATCAACGGCCGTACGAACGCCGGCCGCAATCCGCACGCCGTCTACCGCGACCCGATGACGCCCGACGACTACTTCAACGCCCGCATGATCACGACACCGTTCGGGTTGTTCGACTGCGACGTCCCGATGGACGGGTCCGTCGCCGTCGTAGTGTCGGCGACCGACACCGTCGCTGACCTCGCGTCGCAACCGATCCGCGTCGACGCCATCGGATCGCAGATCCTCGAGCGCGTTTCGTGGGAGCAGGACACGGTCACCCACGAGCCGCAGGTCATCGGCCAGTGCGCCCACTTGTGGTCACGGGCGTCGCTCACGCCCGCCGACGTCGACCTCGCGCTCATCTACGACGGCTTCACGTTCAACGCCGTGACGTGGATCGAGGCGCTCGGCTTCTGCGAACTCGGCGGCGCGCAGGACTGGCTCGACGGCGGCCGGCGCATCGCCCTCGACGGCGACGTGCCCGTCAACCCCCACGGCGGCCAGCTCTCCGAGGGCCGCACCCACGGCTTCGGCCTGATCTACGAAGCCGTTGCCCAGCTCCGCCACGACGCCGGAGAACGCCAGGTCAGTGGGGCCGAAGTCGCCGTGGTCACCAGCGGCGGTGGCACCCCGTCGGGCGTCATGTTGCTGACGCGCTAAACCCCGCACCAGCACGCAATCGGCCGTTGCTCACCCGCCGAGCAGTCGCGCCAGCCGCGCCTTCTTCCGGTTCTCGCGCACGATCCACGCGACATCGGCGTCTTCGCTCTGCGCCAGCTTGTCGAACGCCGCCAGCCCGTCGTCGGGCGACGCCGCGACGGCAACGCTCCAGCCGTATCCCAATGCTTGGCGCAGCGTTCGGGTCGCGGCGCTCTTGCGGGTGGTCGACGGCGAGCGCGCCAGGTCCGTCGTGACGCGGCGCAGCAACCTCAGCGCGCGGCGCGCGTAGGCGCGGCGACGTAGCAGGCGCGGTTCGCACACGGCCGCAACGGCGGCGCGACGAACGAGCGGATCAGCATCTCCGGCCCACGTCTCCGCGATCGAAAAGGCGCGCTCGAGATCGTCGTCGCCGGCGCGTTGCAGCGCCATGGCGACACCCTCGCGCACGCGCCACCGCTCGTCGGAGGCGGACTCGTGCAGCACGCGCACGTGTCGAAGTTCTCCGGCACCGACGTGGCGGCCGAGGGCCACGAGGCCACACACGGTGGCGAACTCGTCGCCCGTCGCGATGAGCTCGGTCGCCCGGATGGCGTCGGCTTCCTCGCCGCAGGCGGCCACCAGCTCGAGGTTGCCGCGTGGCCCCGGCAACCCACTGTGCGCCGTGAGATACGGCATCCAGTCGGATAGTCCGGCGAGAGCGGCACGATGTTCGGAGACTTTGGTCATCCGATGCCGGCGCTAGCCGACGATCACCGGCAGCTTTTCCCAGCCCCGCACGGTCGACGTGCGCGCCTGCACGGCGTTGTCCCAGTCGACTTCCCACTCGGGGAAGCGCGTGAGGATCTCGTCGAGGGCGATGCGGCCTTCGAGGCGCGCCAGCGCGGCGCCGAGGCAGAAGTGGATGCCGAAGCCGAACGACAGGTGCTGCTCGGCGGCGCGGTGGATGTCGAAGCGGTCGGGGTCGGGGAACTTGCGCTCGTCGCGGTTGGCCGATGCGTTGAGCAACAGGATGGCGCTGCCCTGGGGCACGACCTGGCCGTAGTGCTCGACGTCGGCGGTGACGTAGCGCGCCTGCACCGGCGACGGCGGCTCGTAGCGCAACAGTTCTTCGATCGCCCCGCCGAGCAGGCTGCGGTCGGCGACGACTTCGGCGCGCTGGTCAGGGTGCTCGGCGAGCACCTTGCCCGTCCAGCCGATGAGGCGCGTCGTCGTCTCGTTGCCCGCGCCGGCGATCAGGGTGATGTAGCCGAGGATCTCCTCACGCGTGAGTTTGCGCAGGGTGCCGTCGCGGTCGACGAACTCGGCGTTGAGCAAGTCCGTCATGAGGTCGTCAGAGGGATGCTCGGCGCGCCAGTCGATGTAGTCCGAGAACTGGGAGTCGCTGCCGTAGGACGCGCCGTCGAAGCTCGGGCGGCCGCCGTCTTCCTCGATGCGCAGGCCGGCGTCGATGGTGTCGCGGATCGCCTGCTGGTCGTCTTCCGGAATGCCGAGGAGCATGCCGATCGTGCGCATCGGCATGGTGGCGCCGATGTCGGCGATGAAGTCGAAACCCCCGGCCCCGACGAGCGGGTCGAGACTTCGGGCGCAGAACTCGCGGATCTTCGGCTCGAGCTCGGCCATCCGGCGGGGGGTGAAGACGCGGCCGAGCAGGCCGCGATGCAGATCGTGCTCGGGCGGGTCTTCGAAGATGAACACACCCGGCGGCATCTCGATGTCGGCCTTGATGAGTTCGAGCAGGCTGCCCTTGGCCGACGAATACGTCTTGGCGTCGATCAGCGCGGTACGCACGTCCTCGAACCGGCTGAGGGCGAAGAACTCGTGCTTGTCGTTCCAGTACAGCGGGTGCTCGTCACGCAACCGCTTCCACACCGGATAGGGATCGGTGTCGATCTCGAAGTCGTAGGGGTCGTAGTAGACGTCGGCGGCTGGCATGACGGAACTGAACGTTACATTGTCGGAGAACCGCGTTCTCAGGAGGCGTGCCGTGCGGATCGGTGTGATGGTCGGCCCCGAGCGCGGGCGCTACGCAACCAAGGTCGAACGGCTGCGCCGCGACGCCCGCTGGGCGGAAGGCGCGGGCTTCTCCACGATCTGGGTGCCTCAGATCCCCGACGAGTTCGACGCCCT
>DASZWD010000064.1 GCA_035546775.1 Acidimicrobiales bacterium | reverse complement strand
AGCGAGGCTTCGAAGCCGTCGAGCAGGCGCGCCAGGTTGCGGTCGAACCGGCGCGGGTCGTTGGCGTGCTTCTCGACGCGGGTCCACATGCTGTTCATGCCGTACTCGTCAGCGAGGGCGGCGAGCGACGGGTAGTCGCCGGTGGTGATGAGGCGCGTGACGTAGAGCCGCATCGGATCGTCGGCGTCGCCGTAGTTGTCGTCGTCGTTGCGGGCGTGCAGGCAGTAACCGAACACGTACTCGTCGACGGCGTGGATGAGGTCCAGCTTGTCGGCGAGGGTGCCGGGCAGGGTGCTCACCGCTTCGAGGGACTGGTCGAAGTGACGCACGCCGTTGGGGCCCACGGCCGGGTCCTCGACGATGTCGAAGATCCACGGGTGGCGCTCGAACGCCGCACGCGACGAATGCGCCAGAGCGGTGATGGCGGCGCGCCAGCCGCCACGCAGCTTGGTGGCGGGCAGCACGATCTCGCCCATGACGTAGTCGGTCACGAGGGACAGCAGCTCGTCCTTCGTGCGGACGTAGTGGTACAGCGTCATCGTGCCGGCGCCGACTTCGGTGGCGAGTCGACGCATGGAGAGCGCGTCGATGCCTTCTTCATCCGCGATGCGCACTGCCGCTTCGGCGATGTCGTCGCGGCTGAAACGCGGTTGGCGCCGCCCGGGTTCGGTGCGCAGCCACAGGTCGACGACGGAGCCGAGGCCTTCGAACTTGTCGGCGTACTTCTCGGCGTACTTCTGCGCCTGCTTGTTGATCTGCTCGGCGACGAGCTCACGGATCATCTCGCCGGCGTCGTCGGGGCGACGGCGCGGTGAACGCCCGGAATTTCCACTTGCCACGTCGTACAGCGTACTACTAACGTTAGTCGTACTATGTACGACAACTCAGTACGCCATACGACTAACGGCGCCATCGTCGCCGAGGGTCTGGGCAAGCGCTTCGGCGATCTGTGGGCGCTTCGCCACCTCGACCTCGACGTGCCGGCAGGCACCGTGCTCGGCCTCCTCGGCCACAACGGCGCCGGCAAGACCACCGCCATCCGGATCCTCACCACCCTCGCCCGCCCCACCGAGGGCGCTGCCACCGTGGCGGGCTTCGACGTGGTGCGCCAGAACGCGGAAGTGCGCCGGCGCATCGGCGTCGCCGCCCAGCAGGCCACCGTCGACGGGCTGCTCACGCCGCGGTTCAACCTCGAGATGGTCGGGCGGCTGCACGGCCTGTCGAAGGCCGACGCCCGCCGCCGCGCCGACGAACTGCTCGAGATGCTCGACCTCACCGATGCGACCGATCGCTTGGTCAAGACGTTCTCGGGCGGCATGCGCCGGCGTCTCGACCTCGCGGCGAGCATCGTGGCCCGCCCCGAAGTCCTTTTCCTCGACGAACCGACCACCGGACTCGATCCCCGCAGCCGTATCGAACTGTGGGACGTGTTGCGCGACCTCACCCGCGACGGCACCACCATCGTGTTGACAACCCAGTACCTCGACGAGGCCGATCAACTCGCCGACGACATCGTGGTGCTCGACCACGGCGAGACCGTCGCCCACGGCACTCCGGCCGAACTCAAGGCGCGCGTCGGCACCGACCGCATCGACGTCACGCTGCGCAAGAAGGTCGACCTCGGCCGCGCCGCCAAGGCGTTCGGTCCGCTCACGTCACAGAAGCCCACCACCGACGCCGAGAGGCTCGTGCTCACCGCCGCCCTCAACGAGGGCGTCAGGCTCATCGACGTCGTGCGCTGCCTCGAAGACGCCGGCGTCGACCCCGTCGACATCAACCGGCGCGAGTCGTCGCTCGACGACGTGTTCCTCACCCTCACCCACCCCGGCCGCCGCGCCGGCGAGGAGGTACTCGTATGACCGCCACCTTGATGAGCGACTCGCTCGTCTTCGCCCGCCGCAACATCGAACACATCCGCCAGATCCCCGAGAAGCTGCTCGACGTCACCATGCAGCCCGTGATGTTCGTGCTGCTGTTCGGCTTCGTCTTCGGCGGCGCCATCAACGTGCACGGCAACTACCGGGAGTACCTGATCGGCGGCATCCTCATCCAGTCGCTCGCCTTCGGGATGATGGGCCCCGCGATGACGATCAACGCCGACCTGACCGAAGGCGTCATCGACCGCTTCCGGTCGCTGCCCGCGGCGCGCGGCGCGTACCTGATCGGCCACTACCTCTCCGAGCTGGCCGGGCTGGCGTTGTCGATCGTGATCCTTACGACGACGGGCTTCGCCGTCGGATGGCGCACGCACGCCAGCGTCGTGTCGGTCATCGGGGCGTTCGCGCTCTTACTGCTCTTCGCCTCCGCGGTCATCTGGGCGGGCACGTGGGTCGGCATCCTCGTGCGCTCGTCTGACGCGGTGCAGGGCGCGATGTTCACCCTCGTGTTCCCGCTCACGTTCCTGTCCAACGCGTTCGTGCCGATCGCGTCGCTGCCGAGCTGGCTCCAACCCGTCGCCCTGTGGAACCCCGCCAGCACGATGGTCGCGGCGGTGCGGCACTTGTTCGGCAACCCCGAAGCACCGCTGGTGCGTCACTCGTGGGCGCTCGACCACGCGGTGGTGATGTCGGTGATCTACTGCGCGCTCATCCTGGCGTTGGCGGTCCCGGCCGCGCTCCGCAGCTACCGCGTCAAGACGACGGACTAACCGTCAGGCGTTGTCGCGCGTGTCGTGGCTGGCGCGCTCGAACTCATTCTTGGCGTGGCCGAGGCTGCGCGCCAGCTCCGGCAGCTTGCGGCCGCCGAAGAGCAACAGCACGACGGCGAGCACGATCAACAGTTCCGGGGCGCCAAGGTTCATACCGGTTCTACGACGCCGGGGCGCGGTCTGGATGACGCGTCAGGGCCCGGGGGTGGTCGTGGTCGCCTGCGAATTCTTCTTGGCATTCGGATCGGTCGTCGTCGTGCTGGGCGGGCTCGACGTCGTCGTGTCGCGCGGCCGGGTGCGCTCGGTCGTGGTGGTCGACTCTTCGGTCAGGCTCGTGGAGGTCGTCGCCGCATCCGACGACGTCGGTGTCGTGGCGCCGTCGGGCTGCGTGTCGGACGACGCCGCCGTGTGCAGACCGAGCGCGTCGGGCGACATCGTGTGGAGTTGCCGCACGGGGAGACCCTTCTCGCCGGCGCGCATGACGTCACTGAAGATCTGGGCGGGGAACGATCCGCCGGTAACGGCGCGCCCGTGCACGTGGCGCATCGGCTTGGGCGTCGGGTAGCCCGTCCACACGCTGGTGGCGAGATCCGGGGTGTAGCCGTCGAACCACGCATCGACGTTGTCCTGCGTCGTGCCGGTCTTGCCGGCGACGGGGCGACCGATATTCGCCGCCGTGCCCGTCCCCCGCTTCACGACGCCCTGCAGCGGCGTGTTGAGCACGCCGACCTCGTCGGCGCTAAAGGCGCGGTGGGTCGACGCCTTGTGCTGGTAGATCACGTGCCCCTTGCGATCGACGATGCGGGTGATCGCGTACGGCGCGGCGTAGATGCCGTCGGCGGCGAAGGTGGCAAACGCGCTCGCCATCTCGAGGGCGTTGACCCCGTCACCGTCGAGGCCGCCAAGGAAGACCGCGCCCTGCGCCGTGGTCGCGCTCTTGGGGATGCCGTCGTCGGTCGCCGCCTGGACCACGGCCTTGGGCCCGACCTGACAACCGAGGTCGACGAACACGACGTTGATCGAGTGCACGAGGGCGTCGTCGACGGTCATCTTGCCGCTCCCGTCCTCGTCGGCGTAGTTGTCGACCTTCTTGGATCCGTAGCACGGGATGACCTGACCCGACGTGCCGTCGAAGGTCGAACGCGGGTCGATCTTGGCCCGCAGCGCCGCGAGGTACACGAACGGCTTGAAACTCGAGCCCGCCTGCCGGCCGCCGCGGCTCGACATGTCGAACTGCGTGGTGGCGAAGTCGAGGCCGCCGAAGAGGCTGCGGATGGCGCCGTCGCCCGGCTTGACGGTGGCCACCGCCGTAGTGGGATCGCCGGCGGCACCGAGGTGCGCCTGCACAGACGCGACGGTCGCGTTGAACACCTTGGGATCGAGCGTCGTCTGGATGCGGTAGCCGCCGGTGAAGAGCTGCGCGCCGCGGGTCTGGGGCGAACCTCCGAGCGCGTTCAGCGTGCGGGCTTCGCGCTCGACGTAGGCGACGAAGTGCGGCGCCATGCCGCTGCTCGCCGCGGGGCGGGGCTGGGCGGTCATCGGCTCGTTGACGGCGACTTGGTAGGCAGCCGCGTCGAGCCAGCCCTGCTTCTTCATGTTGCCGAGCACTTGGTTGCGGCGCGCCAGCATCGGCTTGGCGTTCGTGCGCGGGTCGAGGATCTCGGGGGCGCGGATCTTGCCGGCGAGCACGGCGCCTTGGGCGACCGACAGCTTGTCGGGGGTCACGCCGAAGTAGCTCTGCGACGCCGCGGCGATGCCGTAGGCGCCGTCGCCGAAGTACACCTGGTTCAGGTAGCGCTCGAGCAGCTGGTTCTTGGTGTAGTTGCGCTCGAGGCGGCTGGCGTAGAGCACCTCGCGGATCTTGCGGAACACGGTGTGTTCGCCCGCGGTGTAGTTGATCTTGGCGAGCTGCTGGGTGATCGTGCTGCCGCCCTCGCTGTGGCCGTGCAGCGTTTCGAATCCGGCGCGCAGGATCGCCGCGGGGTCGACACCACCGTGGTGGTAGAAGTCCTTGTCCTCGGCGGCCATGACCGCCTCGCGCACGCGCACCGGGATCGTGCTGAGGGCGACGGGCTTGGTGTCCTTGAGCCCGCCGGGGCCGATGTCGCCGATGACGGAGCCATCGGCGGCGGTGAGTCGCGTTGACGTGGGCAGTTGGTTGAAGTCGGCGATCTTGGGCGCGAAGGGCGCGGCGACGAACAGCATCACGTCGCCCACCGCCAGTGACACGGCGCGCCGCAGCGGTGGGATCGCCACGATGGCCAGCAGCGCAGTCAGGAAAATGGCGAGCAGGCGGCGCCAGTAGACGTGTCGGGCAAATCGTCGGGCGCGCGCCATCAGTGCGCGCCAGGATGCCCCAGCCGGGGCCGTGCGGGTGGCCATTGCGGCGAAGGGATACCCATTCGCCGGCGGTTTCGTCCGGGCCGCCGCCGGAGGCGGCCGCGGCCCGT
>DASZWD010000063.1 GCA_035546775.1 Acidimicrobiales bacterium | reverse complement strand
GGCATCAGCAGGTTGTACTGGCTGTGCACCGCGCCCTTGGGGAAGCCGGTCGTGCCCGACGTGTACGCGATACCGGCCGGGGCGAAGGGGTCGACGTCGACGGCCTCGCGCGGGTCGGCCGCCGCGATGGCCTCGGCGAGGGCGACGGCGTCATCGAGGGAGACGGCGGCGCCCGAATCGTCGAGAATGAACTGCTTCTCCGGGGGCGCCAGCGCCTTGTTCACGCCGACCCAGATCGCCCCGAGGCGCATGGTGGCGTGGAAAGCCGCGACCACCTCGACCTCGTTGGGCAGGCACGCAGCGACCCGGTCGCCCGCGGTGACGCCCATGGCGGCGAGGGCGCCCGTGGCCCGAGCGCACAGAGCGTCGAGCTCGCCGTAGTTCAGGCGCTGGGTGCGGGTGACGAGGGCCTCGTGCGACGGGTCGCAGGCGGCGAAAACGTCGGCGATTGCGCTGGGCATTCGCGGCAACCTACCAACTAACATTCGTGTCAACTTTCGGGGGGACCAGCTCAGTGGACTTCGATCTCGGTGAAGCAGCAGAGGCACTGCGGTCGCGCCTGCGCGCCCTGATTGCCGAGCACATTCCCGAAGGCTTCCTCGGGGCGTTCACCGACGATCCGGCCGATCTGGCCGTCACCCAGGCGTTCTGCAAGATGCTGGCCGACGAGGGTCTGCTCACCATCTCGTGGCCAGCGGAGTACGGCGGGGGCGGTGGTTCGCACGGCCATTCTGTTTGGGCCCAGACGGTCGTGCGCGAGGAGATGTGGGCGCACCACGAACCCCGCGGCGCGCAGTACATGGGCCTCAACTGGGTGGGGCCCGCGATCATGGCGTTCGGCTCCGAGGAGCAGAAGCGCCAGCACCTCTCGGCGATCGCCGCGGGCGACGTCATCTGGTGCCAGGGCTTCAGCGAACCCGATGCGGGCTCGGATCTGGCGTCGCTCAAGACGCGCGCCACCGAAGACGGCGACGGCTACCGCATCACCGGCCAGAAGATCTGGACGAGCTACGCCGGCATGGCGCAGTGGTGCGTGCTCGCGGCGCGGGTGGGCGATGGGCCCAAGCACGAAGGCATCACGATGTTCCTGGTGCCAATGGACACGCCGGGCATCACGGTGCGCCCGATCAAGTCGATGCTCGGCCCGCATCACCTCAACGAGGTGTTCTTCGACGACGTGTGGGCCGGGCCCGAGGCAGTGCTCGGTGGCGTCGGCAACGGCTGGGCCGTGATCCGCCGCGCCCTGGCGCACGAGCGCGTCGGCATCGCCCGCTACGCCCGCTGCGAGCGGTTGCTGAGCGCGCTCGGCGCGGAGCTGGCGCCGGTGTGGGACCGCCTCCCCGCCGCCCTGCACGCCCAGTGGGCGCGCGCCCTGATCCAAGTGCGCGTGGCGCGCCTGCTGGCGTACCGCACAGTGCGCGCCCAGGAGACGGGCGAGACGCCCGACGTGCTCGCCAGCGCGGCGCGCATCGCGGTCACGCAGTGCGATCAGGCCGTCGCCGAAGTGCTGTTCCAGGCCATCGAAGACGAGTCGTTGGAGAAGGGGTTCTCGGCCCCGCTGCACGGGGCGATCGAGGACCACTGGCGCTACGCGCAGGCGGCGACGGTCGCGTCGGGCACGATCGAAGTCCAGCGCATGATCGTGTCGCGTGACCTGCTGGGGTCTGCGGCGAAAGAGAAGGCGCAGGGATGAATCCGGCGCTGCCCGACGACGCCGTCGAATTCGGCGACACGGCGCGCAAGGCGTTCGACGCGCTCGGCGGCGTCGACGCGGCGCGCAAGGCCGAAGAGGACCACGCCTTCCGGAGCGAAGTCGCCGGCACGCTCGACGCGCTCGGCATCGGCGACATCGACCCCCGGGCCGATCTCGACACGTTCTGCGCCGCCGCCGCGTTGTGCGAAGCGGCGGGACGGGTGGCGCTGCCCTATCCCGTCGTCGGCGCCCTGGTGGCGCGCGACGGCGTGCCCTTCGCCGTCGTGCCCGACGACCATTCCCGCGTCGACCACGGCGACGTGTTCGGCGCGTGGAACGTCGCCACCGTCTCCGGTGCGAACTGGGCGCGCCAGATCCCGCGGGCCACGACCTCACGCGCCCAGTTCGGCAGGTTGGGGCCCTTTGTCGTCGACCTGGAGCGCTCGGGCGAGGCGGCCCCGGTGACGCACGAAAGCGGGATCGACGTTCGCTACTGGCTGACGCTCAACGCGTGGCAGATCCTCGGTACCGCCGACCGCGCCGTCGAACTGGCCAGCGACCATGTGAGCAACCGCATCCAGTTCGGCAAGCCCATCGCGACGTTCCAGGCGGTGCAGTTCATGCTGGCGGACGCGGCGGTCGCCGTGGCCGGGCTGCGCGAGTTGGCGCACTTCACGTTGTGGCGGGTGGCGACGGCGCCGGAGGAGGCGGGCCCCGATGTGCTGGCGCTGCGCGTGCACGCCATCGACGTCGCCCGCGCCGTGCTGCGCACCTGTCAGCAATTGCACGGCGCCGCCGGGGTGTGCGACGAGTACGACATCTCGGTACTGACCCGTCACATCCAGCCGGCGCTGCGTTTGCCGTGTGGCGCCGAGCGCACCGCCGCCCTGCTGGCCGATGCGATTGCGGCGCAGGGTTTCGCCGGGCTGTTCCCCCACGGGACGGCGCGGTGAGCACCACGCTCGGCGCGTTCCTGCGCGACAGGGCGGATCGCTTCGCGAACAACGAAGCGCTCGTGTTCGAAGGCGGGCGCTACACCTACGCCGACGTGCTCACCCACGCCGAGGCGGTGGCGAGCGATCTCGAGGCGGGCGAAACCGTCGCCATCGTGATGGGCAACCGGCCCGAGGCGATTTTCACGATCTTCGGCGCCGCACTCGCCGGTGCCGTCGCCGTCCCGCTGTCGACCTTCGCCACCCGCGACGAGCTCAAGTTCATGCTCGACGACTGCGGCGCCGATCTCGTCGTCACCCAGGACCGCCTCCTCGGTCGCGCCCTGGCCGACGAACTGCGCATGGTGCACCCGCAGGTGGCGACCTTCGGTGTCTTCCTCGGCGGGGACAAGGAGCGCGGCGACCCGCGACCCGATGACGCCGCGGTCATCATCTACTCGAGCGGGACGACGTCGACGCCCAAGGGCATGGTGCACTCGCACGCGGCGCACGTGACTGCCTTCGAGAACCAGGCGCGCGTGTTCCGCCGCGACGAGACGTCGCGGGTGTGGACGGCGTTCCCGCTGTTCTGGACGGCGGGGTTCGACTCGGCGATGGGCGCCACGCTCGCCGCCGGTGGCTGCCTCGTACTCCAGGAGACGTTCGAGCCGGGCGCGGCGTTGGCGCTCATGGCCCGCGAGCACGTCGACGAGCCGTACTGCTTGCCGCATCAGACCCAGGCCATGGCCGAGCATCCTGACTGGGCGACGACCGACCTGTCGGCGATGACCAAGGTGTTCGGCAAGTCGGCCTTCGCCCGTCACCCGAAGGTCGAGGGCGACACCCACTGGCAGAACCCGACGGGTTACGGCCTCAGCGAGACGTGTGCGTTCTTCGCCGCGCATGCGGCCGACACACCCCGCGACGTCATGAAGCAGTCGATCGGCGCGCCACTGCCGGGCAACGAGTTGCGCGTCGCGGACGACGGCGAACTGCTGGTGAAGGGTCCGACGCTGATGCAGCACTACGTCGGCAAGACGCCCGCCGAGTGCTTCGACGCAGAGGGCTTCTTCCACACCGGCGACACCGGCCACCTCGACGAGCACGGCCACCTCGTGTTCGAAGGCCGCAAGACCGAGATGATCAAGACGGGCGGCGCCAACGTGTCGCCCGCCGAGATCGAAGTGGCGTTGCGCGCTTACGAGCCGGTGAAGCTGGCGCGCATCGTCGGCGTGCCCGACGAGCGCTTGGGCGAACGCGTCGTCGCCTGCATCGTGCTCAAAGGCGAGGCGACCGAAGCCGACGTGCAGAACTTCCTCAAAGACCGCGTGGCCGCCTACAAGGTGCCCAAGCAAGTGCTGTTCTTCGCCGACGGCGAGATCCCGATGACCCGCAGCGATACGAAGGTGCGCGACGCAGAACTGCTCGCGCTCGTGATGGAGAGACTGTGACCGAAGAGACGCTCGATACATCCGACCTCGACCAGTACATGGGCGTGCCCATGGAGCCGGGCGAGCTGAAGGAGCCCGTCGCCGTCAACGACATCCGGCGCTGGGTGCAGGGCATGCACTATCCCAACCCGCTGCACTACGACGAGCGGTGGGCCGAAGAGTCGCGCTTCGGCCAGATCATCGCTCCGCAGTCCTTCACCGTCACCTGCGACACCAGCCATGGCTGCTCGCCGGCGCAGGTCGGCAAGATCCCCAACAGCCACCTCATCTTCGGCGGCGACGACTGGTGGTTCTTCGGCCCGCGCATCTATCCGGGCGACCACCTCGTGTGCCACCGCATGCCCTACGACTACAAGGTCACCAACACCGGCTTCGCCGGCCCGACGTGCTTCCAGCGCGGCGACACGCTCTACATCAACCAGCGCGGCGAGCGCGTGGCGATGCAGCGCAGCACCTCGATCCGCTACCAGGTGCGCGAGGCCAAAGAGAAGAAGATGTTCAAGGAGGACCAGGACCCGGTCTGGACCGACGACCAGCTCGCCGAACTGGAGGAGCGCAAGCTGGCGTTCATCGACCAGATCCAGACGCTCAAGCATGACAAGCGCCTGTACGACTCGGTGAACGTCGGCGACGAGCTGCCCGAGAACATCCTCGGTCCGCACAGCCTTGCGAGCTTCACCACCGAGTGGCGCGCCTACCCGATGACGACGTGGGGTGCGACGGCCAAGGGCCCGACGACGGTGCGCGCCGAAGAGCTCGGTTACACGAAAGAGATGGCGGGCTTCGAGGGCGACAAGCGCATGGAGCGGGTCAACCCCGAACTCACCGACGGTGCGTACTACGGACCGTCGCGTGGCCACCTCCAGCCGCGCTGGGCCGAGCACGTCGGCATGCCCCGCGGCTACGGCTACGGCGCGTCGATGGGTGCGTGGATCATCGACTACGTGGCTGCGTGGGCGGGCGAGTGGGGTTTCGTCACGTCGTCGAGCGCGCAGTACCGCAACCCGGCGTTCACCGGCGACGCCACGTTCCTCACCGGGCAGGTCGTCGACAAGTTCGTCGAGCGGCGCCGCCGGCACAAGGTCAAGATCAAGGTCGAGCTGCGCAACCAACTCGACGCCGTGATGGCCAAGGCCGAGGCGACCGTGGAATTGCCGGCCGAGTGACGGGTTCTTGGCGATGAGCGTCGACGCTGGGGTGTCGCGCGCCGCGGTGAGGTACGGGGCGTTTCCCGTCATCGCGCTTGCGTCCACGCTGACGCTCGAGCAGGGCGAGAAGCAGAGCCTCGCCCAAGCGTTCCACGGCATCCAGCACCAGTACCACGTCAGCGACACCGCGCTCGGCGCGCTGGCGGCGGCGATGGTGCTCGTCGGTGTCGTCGGGGGCATGCCGATCGGCGCGCTCGCCGATCGGTGGAAGCGCGGCACGCTGCTCGTCATCGCGATGATCGTGTGGACGAGTTGTATGGGTCTCGGCGCGATCGCTCCGGGGTTCGCGCTGCTGTTTCTCACCCGGCTCGGCGTCGGTGCGGTCGAGGCGAACGGGCCCGCGAGTTTCTCGCTGATGTCGGACTTCTACGCGGTCGAACGCCGAGCGCGGATGATGGGGCGCTACCAACTCGGCGGGGCAGTCGGGGGGCTGCTGGGCCTCGGCCTGGCCGGTGTGCTGGTCGACAACTTCGGTTGGCGCAGCGCGTTCTGGATGTGGATCCCGTTCGGCCTTGTCTCGGTGCTGTTGTTGACGCGGTTGCCCGAGCCCGAACGCGGCGCCCAGGACCGTGCGTACCACGACGGCGACGAAGAGGCCCGGGTCGTGCAGGACACCACGGGCGACCTGTTCCCCTACCTCGACGTGCCCGAACCGGAGGACGCGCCCAGCTCGTTCGACGAGGCGTCGTGGATGGACGTGATGCGCGAACTGGTGAAGATCAAGTCGATGTGGTTTGGCTTGATGTCGCTGACGATCTCGGGCTTCCTGCTTTCCGCCCTCGGCGTGTGGGGAATCGAGTTCTTCAAGCAGCATTTCCACATGTCGGCCACGAAGGCCGGCGGATGTGCGGCGGCGATCGGCGCCGGCGCCGCCCTCGGGCTCGTGTTGGGCGGCGAGATCGCCGACTGGCTGTTGCGTCGCGGCGTGAAGAACGCCCGCGTCTACGTGACGGCGGCGGTGTCGATCCTGGCGACGGCCTTCATGCTGCCCGGCCTGCTCACCCACAACCTTGCGCTGGCAGCGGTGTTGATGTTCTTCGGCAGCTTCTGCCTCACGGCGCCGGTCGCCCCGTCGGAGGCGCTCACCTCCGACGTCGTACCCGGCGAACTGCGCGGTCGTGCCGCCGCCATCCGATCTATCGTGCGGGCGCTTTCGGCGCTCGCTCCGTTCTTCGTCGGCGTCGTCGCCGACCGTACGAGCCTCACCACCTCGCTCGCCGCGTTCACCCCCACCTTTGCCGTAGGAGGCATCGTCATGCTGTTCGCCGCCAAGACGTATCCGGCCGACCTCGCGGCCGTCGCCGCCCGTGCGAGGGCAACGGCATGACCGACGTGATCTACAGCACCGCGCCGTTGCGGGGTCCGGGCGTCGAGACGCTGCGGGGCCTCGGTGAACTCATCGTCGACCCGTGGATCGACCACAACCCGCTGCGGCTGTTCAACTCCGAGAAGCTGGCGGAGAAGGCCAAGGAGGTCGGCGCCACCGTCCTCATCTGCGAGGCCGACTCGTGCAAGGGCCCGGTGTTCGACCTGCCGCTGCGCGCCATCGGCTCGACGCGCGGTGACCCCACCAACGTCGACATCGCCGGCGCCACCGCGGCCGGCATCCCCGTGTTGCGGGCGCCGGGGCGCAACGCCGATGCGGTCGCCGAGATGACCGTGGCGCTGCTGTTCGCCGTCAACCGGCATTTGCGCCAAGCCGACATCGACGTGCGCGAGGGGCAGACCTATCGCGACGGCACCATTCCGTACCAGCGGTTCCGGGCGTGGCAGCTGGCGGGGCGCACCGCCGGGCTCATCGGCCTCGGCGCTGTGGGCCGGGCGACGAAGTGGCGCCTCGAAGGTCTCGGCATGAAGGTGATCGCTGCGGATCCGTTCGCCCCTGACGCCACGCATTCCGTCGACGACCTGCTGGCCGAAGCCGACGTGGTGTCGATGCACGCGGCGGTGACGCCCGAATCGATGGGTCTCATGTCGGCGGAGCGCTTCGCGGCGATGAAGGAAGGGTCGATATTCATCAACTCGGCGCGCGCCGGCCTGCACGATCTTGACGGCCTTGTCGCCGCCTTGCAGGCGGGCAACGTGATCGGCGCCGGCCTCGACCACTTCGAAGGCGAGAACATCGCCGTCGACCACCCGCTGCTCTCGCTGCCCAACGTCGTGGTTGCGCCCCACATCGGCGGCGCCACCTACGACACCGAGTCCAACCACACCACGCTCGTGGCCGACGGTCTGGCCGCGCTGTTTCGCGGCGAGCGACCGGCCAACATTGTCAACCCGGAGGTACTGGACCGATGACCGACACTGCCCAAGCCAAGACGTCGCCGACCACGACCAAGGAAGCGATCCTCGCCGCCGCCAAGAAGATGCTGGCCGACGGCCTCGTCGAGGGCACGAGCGGCAACATCTCGGGACGCCTCGAGGGCGGTCTCGTCGTGATGTCGCCGTCGTCGATTCCCTACGACACCATGACCCTCGACGACCTCGTTGTCGTTGACATGGACGGCAACGTCGTCGAAGGGCACCGTTCGCCCACGACGGAGAAGGACCTGCACCTCTCGGCGCTGCGCCTCTATCCCGAATTGGGCTGCGTGATCCACACCCACGCCGTGTACTGCACGATGTTCGCGTTGGCGCACGAGCCGATCCCGGCCGTGATCGAGGAGGTCGTCGTGTACCTCGGCGGCGACGTGCCGTGCTGTGACTACAAGGGCACGGGTTCGGCCGAGTTGGGCGACGAGGTGGCGGCGAAGCTGGCCGACCGCGGCGCGGCGCTGCTGGCGAACCACGGACTCGTGACGTGCGCGTCGACGCCCGAGAAGGCGCTGCACAATGCTGCGCTGGCCGAGCGCACCGCCAAGATCGTGTGGGGCACGCGCGCCATGGGGGGCACCGTCAACCCGCTGCCGGAGAAGGTGAACAAGAACATGTCTGGGGTCTACAAGTTCATCCGGGAGAATCCATGAAGTTGCGGAGTGCTGGGGTCCTGACGGTCGCGCTGGCGCTCGTCGGGTTGAGTGCCTGTGGCACTCGTCTGCCCAATTCGGCGTTCGAAGCGAGCGCGACGCAGCAGCAGGTGGCGGCGCGCTCGCAGGACAACAGCGGCGACACGTCGGGCGATCTCGGCGACACCACCGACACCACCGCGGTGAGCGACAGCGGCAGCAGTGGTAGTTCCGGCAGCAGCGGCTCGTCCGGCAGCAGCGGCTCGTCCGGCAGTAGCAGTTCGCCGGGCGACAACGCGCCGAACAAGGCGTCCGACGTCGGGGTCACCGCGACGAGCATCACGCTCGGCACGATCGTGGCCGAGAACGGCGTGCTGGGCGACGCCTTCGCCCCGACGGCGCGGGGCATGCGCGCCTGGGCGGCGTACATGAACGCCCACGGCGGTATCCACGGTCGCCAGATCGACCTCAAGACGTGCGACGACCGCGAGGACCGCAACCGCGACCTGCAGTGCGCGCAGCAACTCGTCGAGCACGACAAGGTCTTCGCCCTCGTCGCCACCAACAGCCGCGCCTTCGGCGGCTCGGCGCAGTATCTCGCCGACCACCAGATCCCCGTCATCGGCGAGCCGATCACCAACAGCTTCACCCGCTACCCGACGATGTTCAGCGTGTACCAGAACGGCTACAAGCGCGACGGCAAGACGGCTGGCTACAACGGTCAGCTCGTCAACACGTCGGGTATCTACCGCTGGTTCAAGCAGAACATGAACCTGTCGAAGGCGGCGGTGTTCGACTACGACATCGACGAGTCGAAGCAGGCGGGCCAGTTCATGCTGAAGGGCCTGCAGCTCGAGGGGTTCTCAACCACCGAGTACACGGTGTCGTTCGCCGCGCCGAGTTTCGACCAGGCGGTGGCCGACATGCAGCGGCAGGGCACGCAGATCATGTTCGACGCCATGGACGACGGCGCCAACCGCAAGCTGTGTGACGCCATGGCGCGGCGCAACTTCTCGGTCAAGGCCAAGGTGTCGACGGTCGTGTCGCTCGGCGACCGCGTCGGTACGGACTACAACGACACGTGCCGCAACTCGGTGTTCGTGCCCGGCCAGACGCTCAACTACGCGCAGACGAGCGTGCCCGAGATCGCCAAGTTCCGTCAGGCGTACGCCCGCTACCAGCCGAACCTGCCGGTCCACCAGTGGGCGCTCGAGGCGTGGCTCATGGGCAACCTGATGAAGAGCTACATCGACACGTCCGCGCCGACTCGCACCGGTCTGGTGAACTACCTCAACGGCCTGCGCGACTGGAAGGGCGACGGCATCGACGTCGGCCTCGACTGGGGCAAGACCGACCCGTCAGCATCCACGGTCAAGGACTGCTTCACCATCTCACGCTGGCTCGACGCCAAGGGCGGCTGGACGGAAGCCACGCAGGGCTTCCCGTTCTGCTACCCCGACGCCCACCAGTTCCTCTCACCCGCCCTGGAGCAGGGCAACTAGGGCTACGCCGTGAGGTAGGAGGCGGCGGCGGGCATGTGTTTGAGCTCGCCGGGTTCGCCGACCCACTCGACGCGGCCCTTGGCCAGCACGTAGCAGAGGTCGGCCAGCTTGAGCGCGTGGGTGAGGTACTGCTCGACGAGCACGATGGTGCGCCCTTCGGCTCGCAGTTTGGCGACGCGGTCCATCAGTTGCTCGACGATGATCGGCGCCAGGCCCATCGACAGCTCGTCGAACATCAGCACCGACGGGTCGCCGGCGAGGGCGCGCGCGATCGCCAGCATCTGCTGCTCACCGCCCGACAGCAGTCCCGCGCTCTGGTCCAGGCGCTGGCCGAGGACGGGAAACGCCTCGGTGACCGTCGCCAGGAACCCTGCGAGCGGACCGGCCGCCGCGCCTCCGCTGCGGTGCGCGATGGCGAGGTTGTCGCGCACGCTCAGCCCCGGAAACACGCCGCGGCCTTCGGGCACCAGCACGAGGCCGCGCGCGGCGATGGCGGACGGGCGGCGGTTGTCGATGCGGCGACCGTTGAGGCGGATTGTGCCGGCGTTGCAGCCGATGGTGCCCGATATGGCGCGCAGGGTGGTGGTCTTGCCCATGCCGTTGCGGCCGAGCAACGCCACGACCGCACCTTCGGGTACGTCGATCGACACGCCGTGGAGGACTTCGATGCGGCCGTAGCCGGCGCGCACGTCGCGCAGTTCGAGCGCGGCGTTCACGACGCCTCCTCGTCGGCGGTGCCGAGATAGGCGTCGCGCACGGCTTGGTTCTTTGCGATCTCCGCCGGTGTGCCCGCGGCGATCACTTCGCCGAAGTCGAGGGCGTAGATCCGCTGCGACAGGGCCATCACCAGGTCGACGTCGTGTTCCACCAGCAGGATGCCGACGCCACCCTCGGCGACGTCACTCAACACCTGCTGCATGGCGTCGGTCTCTTCTTCGTCGAGACCGCTCGACGGCTCGTCGAGCAGCAGCACCTTCGGACGCGTGCACAACGCGCGACCGAGCTCGACGAGCCGCAGCACGCCCGTGCTCAGCGAACCGGCCGTGCGGTGCGCCACGTCGGTCAGCCCGACGAGCTCGAGCACGTCGTCTACCGTCGTGACGACTGCGGGCTCGACGATGTCGCGGAAGCGGAAGATACCGCTGAAGGTTTGCCCGGGACGCGCCGCTTCGGCCGCCACTTGCAGGTTCTCGCGCACCGTCATGCCGGTGAAGATCTCAAGGCGTTGAAACGTACGCGCCATGCCGTACTTGGCCCGTTCGTACGTCGGCAGGTTGGTGACCTCGCGCTCGCCGAGGAAGACGCGGCCGCTGTCAGGTGTGTTGAGACCGGTGAGCGCGTTGAACGTCGTCGTCTTGCCGGCGCCGTTGGGGCCGATCAGCGATGTGACCGCGCCCGCTTCCACTTCGAGCGACACCTGGTACACCGCGGTGAGCCCGCCGAAGCGCACGGTGATGTCCTCGGCGCGCAAGACGCATTCGCTCACGGCGTCACCTCGTGCAGGATCTGCTCGGCGAACGGGGTCGGTTCGGGCAGCGGCTCGGGTTCGGGCAGTGGTTCGCGGGCGGCGCGCAGTTCGCGCCCGACGCGGCTGCGGAACCACTGGGCGAACCGCGCCGGTTGGGCGATCAACCCGCCCGGCAGGCGGCCGAGGAAGACGGCGCCGAGGCCGAAGAAACCGATGGCGCTGGCGATGTCGAGGTTGAACTGCCGCGGCAAGAACACGTAGAGGATGGCGGCGAGGACGCCGCCGCCCAGACTCGAGATGCCCGACACCACCACGACGGTGAACCAGAACAGGTTGAAGATGGCGTTGAACGCCGTCGGGTCCCAGTTCTGACTCGACTGCGCCAGCATGGCGCCGCCGATGCCAGCCATAAACGCAGAAACCGCGAACACGAACAGCTTCGCCCGCCGCAGGTTGATGCCGACCGACTGCGCCGCGGTTTCCGAGTCGCGCATCGCCGCGAGCACGCGTCCGAGGCGACCGCTGCGCAGGTTGCGCGCCAGCAGTAGGCAGAGGGCGACGACGACGATCTCGAAGAAGAAGTAGGCGCGGTCGCCGGTCAGGTCGAGGCCGAACAGCGTCGGGCGTGTGATGGTGAGGCCGCCAGGACCGCCCTTGAACATGCGGGCGTTGAACACGAAGCGGTCGATGATCAAGGCCAAGCCGAGAGTGGTCAGCCCGAGGAACAGCCCCTTGCGTTTGAGTGCGGGGTACCCGGCGATCAACCCGGCGACGAGGGCGATGAAGCCGCCGAACAACATCGCCAGCAGGACCGGCAGGTGCAGGCCGTTGGCGGCGCGGGCGGTGAAGAACGCGCCGAGCCCGGCGATCGAAGCCTGGCCGAGGGTGAGATGGCCCGAGAATCCGGTGATGCACACGATCGAGGTGAAGATCACGATCAATGCCAGCACCGTCTGGGCGAGGCGCAGGTCGGAGAGGCCGAGGAAGAACGGTGCCACGACGGCGCCGACAGCCAGCGCAATGCCGATCGCCGCGCCGGCGGGCGTCACCCGCCGTCCGCCGAGGTGTCCCTGCACGAGGCCCGGGCCGCTCGACTCCGACGCGCCGACTTCGTCGAGCCGGCGGAACACCACGAGCGCGCCGAACAGCAGCAGGCTGGAAAGGTTGAGCACGATCTGGCTGTAGAACTCGGCCCAGTTGCTTTCGGCGCCGAAGGGATGGAACGCCCGCATGAGCGCCTGGATCAGGCCGAGCGCGAGGCCGTACAGGATCGCCTTCGGGACGCTAACGAGGCGTGCCACCACGGCGACGGAGAAGGTCTCGATGCCGTAGAAGATGATCTTCGTCGGCTCCAACGACCCCTGCGTGATGATGAGGCCGGTGACCGCCGCGAGCGTGCAGCCGACGGTCCAGGCCACCTGCGACACGCGGTTGGCGTCGATCGCAGACAGTTCGGCGAGTTCACGCCGGTCGACGACGGCGCGGATCGACACGCCGAGGAAGGTGCGCTGGAACAGCAGGTACAGCAGGAAGGCGACGACGAAGGTCGTGACGAGGAAGCCGATTTGCTCGGTGTCGAAGGTCAACGATCCGAGGCTGAACGGGTGCAAGGCGAACAGGCGCGGGACGGGTTGCGTGTTGCTGCCCTTCACGCCTGCGCCCCACACGCGGTTGATGAAGCCGAGGAGTGCAACCGTGACCCCGAGGGCGGCGACGAGCTTCTCCGTACTCGACGCCTTCTTCTGGATCAGTGGGCGGAACACGACGCGTTCGAGCAACAACCCGAGCCCGGGTCCGCACACGAGCAGCACGATCGGCACGACGAGGAAGAGCGGGAGATGCCAGACACCGCTCAGCTGCCAGCCGAGATAGCCGGCCAGGAGCGCGATGGCGAAGTGGGCGATGTTGAACACGCCCGTCGCCTGGTACGTGACGACGATGCCCGTCGCCGAGAGGGCGTAGTAGCTGCCGAAGATGACCCCGAGCAGCGAGACCTGGACGTAGTACACGCGCTAGGTGGCAGGCACGCAGGTGGGGCACGGGCGCATGCCGCGCTTGCGCGCGGCGGCGGGCGTCAATTCCGTTGCCTTCTTGCCCTGCGCCACCGTGCAGTCGACGCGGTGGAACAGCTGCCCGCCGGGTACCACGACGACCTTGCGCGCCGGTGCTTCCACTTCGTCGGATACCGCCGGGCGTGATCCGTTGGTGCGGGCGGGCGCGTCAGGACGGCTGAGCAGCGCGGCGTGCAGTTCCTCGACCATGTGCTCGAGACGGTCGAGCCGCCCGCTGTCGTTGCGCATCTCCTGGGTGCCGAGGAAGTACGCCCCGATGACGGCGAAGAAGATGCCGCCGATGCCGCCGCTCACCAGGTACGGGATCTGCTTGGCCGGCAGCGCCTCGCGCGACACGCCCAAATAGCCGGCAGACATCAGGATCGCCCCGATGGCGATGAGGATCCACCCCACGTAGGGCCGCACCGCCTTGATGATCCAGCCCCACAGGACGCGTGGGTCCGGGTCGTCGTGCAATTCGTCAGCCATCGATCATTCCTTTGGTCCGGGGAGGCGGGCGGGAAGGGCGAAGCGCGGCGCGATGCACAGCGCCAGCACGCCGAACATCAACGCCAGGTAAAGGAATCCGAGCCGGCCCCCGAAGTTGTTGGCGAGGCTACGCACCAGCGTCGTGCCGCCTTGTGATGTGTTGCCGACTGCCTTCGTCGGTCCGGGCACGAGCGCGCCCGATCCGGTGTCGCCGCTGAACGAGCCCGAGTCGCCGAACGACGAGTTGTCGCTGAAGTCGCCGCTGACGTCGGTGCCGAGGGCGGCGTCGCCGTTGTCGGTGAGGTCGGCGTCTGATCCGTAGTTGTTCGCCGAGCCGAGGACACCGGTGAGACCAAGTTGGACGGTGAGGGTGTAGACGCCGTTGAGGTCGACGTTGTTGACCGGGATCTGGCCGGTGGGGTCGGGAACGCTGATCGGCGGTAGGCCTTCGACGTCGCGGGTCATCGACACGATCACCCCGCCCACGTTCGCCTTGGCCGCGCTCTCGGGTTTGCCGACGGTCTCCTCCGTCGGCAGCAGCGACACGTTGATCTTCAGGGTCTTGAGCACGCCGTTGAGCGCCGCGTTGGGCTTGTCCAGTTTGAGGCCCTGACTGGTGAGTTCGGCGGCCTTGCCGGCGACGGTCACGCCGGTGGCGTGGAAGCTCGCATCGGCGGTGCGCTTGCCGTTGGCGTCGTCGGTGACCGTCGACTCCGACGTGAGGCTCTTCATCCCGATGAGGCCGCCGACGAGCTTGACGCCTGACAGCGTGACCTTGGCCGTCGTCACCAGGCCGCCCTTGGCGGTGTGCTGGTCGGTGCGGCTCGTGGCGGAATCGACCGTCACGACCGACGTGTCGAGCTTGAGGCTCGACGTGCCGGGAATGGCGACGGGACCGAAGGGTGGGATGCCGAGGACGCGCAGGTCCTGGAGCACCGCGTCGGTCGTGGTGCTGTCCGCCGCCGCGTGGGCGCGGGCGGTAACGGCGTCAGCCGAGATGTTGTCCGTCGGCTTGCCCATCGCCAGGCTGCCGGTGGTCGAGCTGTCGGGGTTGAACGAGTCGGCGAAGACCGTCAGCGGATAGTTGTACTTGAGGCACGTGTCGAGGATCGGCTTGAACTGCGCCGGGAAGCTGCCGCCGAATGTGCCGCACACCAGGCTCGGCCCGAGCAGGACGCCGTTGCCCGGGAACAGGAGCGACGCGCGACTTTGCGCGCTCGACGACCCGTACTCGCCGTAACCGTCCAGCGCGATGATGTTGAAGACGTCGGGGACGGGCAGCAGGCCGGCCCGGTCGAGGTTGACGGAGACGGCGCGCGCCGTCGCGTTCGCGCCGAAGACTTCCGGCGGCGGGGTGTCGTCGTCGGTCTGCGCCCCCACGGAGGGGGAGACGAACGCTAGGAGCAGGCTGGTAGCTGCAAGCGCCATGAACACTTGCCGCGCACGCCGGCGGATGTTGCCCCCCAACCCACCTCTCCTTCCGAAAGTTGACGCCAATGTTAGCTAAGGGAAATCTAGGGAACTTGGCGGGCATCTGGAACTCCGAGGAACGCGACGCGATCGCAACGGCGCTCGACCGCCAGGTACCGGGCGCGGCTGCGCTCGGTGCGGTCGACTACGTCGAGGGGCTGTTGACGGCCTTCGAGCACGATCCGCCCCATATCTGGGCCGGTCCGGCGGGTTGGCTCGAGCTCGGGCCCTGGGAGCAGCAGGCGTGGCGTGAGCGGATCGGCGAGTGGCGGGCGGTGTACGACCGGGTGATCGTCGGCGAGCACGCGCCGGGCGATTCGCGCGTGCTGCACACCCACGCGTGTGAGGCGACCTACGGCGATCCCGCGTACGGCGGCAACCGGAGCGAAGCCGGATGGCAACGGATCGGGTTCCCGGCGCCGCTGTACCCGCCGGCGCGGCAGTCATGAGCGAGTTCGACTGCGACGCCGTCGTCGTCGGCTCCGGGCCGGGCGGGGCCACCGCCGCCGAGGTGTTGACCGCCGCCGGCTGGTCCGTCGTGATGCTGGAAAAGGGGCGCAACCACCTCATCGACACGACCGCGCCTTTCGCCTTCCGCTACCACTTCGCCAACGACGAGATCGCCCAGACCCGTCGGCACTTGCTCGGTCCCGATCCGCGGCTCGAGCCGCGCGTGTACCGCGACACGGTCGGTGAGGTGAACAACCTGCCGTCGACGGTCGGCGGTGGCGGTGTGCACGCCGACGCAAAGCTGCCGCGCTTTCGCGAGGAGGACTTCGCGCTGGCATCGACGCGGGGCCCCGTCGAGGGCGCGCTGATCGAGGACTGGCCGTTCGGCTACGACGAGTTGGAGCCGCATTACGCCGCGGTCGAGAAGTCGTTCGGGGTCGCGGGTGAGACGACGAACCCGTTCGCCGCCCCGCGCCGCGATCCGTTCCCGATGCCGCCGGGCCCCGACATGCCGTTCGCGCTGGTTTCGGGAGCCGCGGCCGAGCGACTCGGACTGCACCCATACCGCGCCCCGACGGGCGTGAACTCCGTCACGTACGACGGGCGGCCGCCGTGTGTCGACTGCGGCTACTGCGGCGGCTACGGCTGCCCGCTGCACGCCAAGGGCGATCCGATCTCGTCGCTGCAGCGGTCGCTGGCGACAGGCCGGTTGAACCTGCGCTCCGATGCCTACGTGACGTCGATCGTGTTGTCGGGCGACGGCAAACGAGCCACCGGCGTTCGCTACCTGGACCTCACGCAGTACCCGACGCCCACCGAGGTCGAGGTGCGCGCCGCGCGCGCGGTCATCATCGCCGGCGGTGCGTTCGAGACGCCGCGGTTGCTGCTGCGCTGCGGCCTCGGCGGCGACAACGTCGGTCGCTACCTCACGTACCACTACCAAACCTTCACCGTCGGCATCTTCGAGACCCCCACGGGCGGCGAGCGCGGCCGGTCGGTCACGCACCTCCACGACGACTTGATGATCGACACGCCCGAGCTGCGCCGCGTGGCCGCCGACGCCGGCCTGCCGTGGGTGCGCGGCGGCACGACCGAACACGGCGCCGGTCAGCACCCGATCAGCGAGGCGCTCAACTACGGCCGCGGCGAGCACCACCTGCCGTCGATGCAGGACAGCGCGCTGCGCCGCCGGCTGTGGGCGTTCACCATGCAAGGGGAGGACCTGCCGCAGGCGACGAACCGGGTGACGCTCGCGAGCGACGTGCGTGACGCGTGGGGCTTTCCGGCGGGACACGTCACCTATGTGCCGCACCGCCACGAGCTGGCGGCCTCGGCGTACGCCGGCGAGTTGCACGAGCGGGTGATGAAGGAGGCGGGGGCGACGAGCGCCTTCACGGCGACGTCGCCACGCGGCGATGACCCGCCGGAGTCGCGCCACGTGATGGGCACGGCGCGCATGGGCACCGATCCGCGCACGTCGGTGGTGTCGCCCGAGCAACATCTGTGGGACGTGGACAACGTGTACGTGTGCGATTCGTCGGTGTTCGTGACGTCGGCTGGTTACAACCCGACACTCACGCTCGCCGCGCTGTCGCACCGGGCGGCGAGAAAGCTGGTGGGGGAATGAGCGAGACGATGCGGGCTGCGGTCCTCGGTGGGGGGCCGGGTCGCCTGGCCGTCGAAGAGGTACCGGTACCCGAGGTGGGCGACGACGACGTGCTCGTGCGCGTCGACCTGTGCGGGGTGTGCGGTAGCGACCTGCACATGGTCCTCGACGGCTGGGGCCGCAAGGGCACGTGGGAAGGCCACGAGTGGGTCGGGACGATCGCGGCGGTTGGTGCCGCTGTCACGCGATGGAAGGTCGGCGACGTTGTGGTCGGCGGCCCCACTGTGCGTTGTGGTGAGTGCGACGCGTGCCGCGCCGGGCGCCCGTCGCTGTGCGCGGCCCGCGACACGCCGGGCACCGTGCCCGAGCAGGGCGGGTTCGCCACCTACAAGCGCACACGCGCCACCGAGGTTCTGGCGATGCCCGACGGGTTGGACGCGCGCGCCGCCGCGCTGGCCGAGCCCCTGGCCGTCGCGCTGCACGGCATCACGCAGGGTCGGGTCGTCCCGGGCATGTCGGTGATGGTGATGGGCGCCGGTCCGATCGGCGCGCTGACGATCGCCGCGTTGCGGGCGCTGGGCGTCGACGACGTCACGTGCAGCGAGCCGTCACCCATCCGGCGCGAGATCGCCGCGGCGGTCGGTGCGGCGCGCGTGGTGACGCCCGACGATCTCGTGGTGCCGTCGATCGCCGAGCCCGGTCTGGTCGTCGACGGCGCCGTCGACGTCGTGCTGGAGTGCTCGGGGCACGGGCGGGCGATGGAAGCGGGTCTGGCGCAGCTCAAGCGCGCCGGCACGCTCGTGCTCGTCGGCGCCGGCATGGCGCAGCCGAAGTTCGACCCGAACCGCATCCTCCTGAACGAGGTCAACATCACGGGTGCGTTCACCTACGACCGCGACGGGTTCGAGCGGGCGCTGCAACTGCTGGCGTCGGGGTCGATGCCGGTCGACGCGCTGATCGAGCCGGGCCACGTGAGCCTCGAAGGATTACTCGACGCGATGAAGGGTCTCGCTGAAGGCCGCATCGCCGGAAAGGTGTTGGTGAAGCCATGACGGGTCCTGCGTTCACGAAGCCGCCGCGCTTCAACCACATCGCGATGTCGGTGCCCGCCGACGCTCTAGACGCGGCGGGACGGGCCGCCGTCTGCGCGTTTTACGGCGACGTCTTCGGCTTCGAGGAGTACGAAGACCTCACCAAGGACCGCCACATGCTCGTCCTGCGCGCCCATCACCACGAGCAGTTCGTGTTCCTCATCGCCGAGGACGAGCCGATGCGGGCGCCGCGCATGGACCACGTCGGCATGTCGGTGTCGACCCTCGACGACTTCAACGCCGTGCTCGACCGCGCCCGGGCGTGGAAGGAAAAGCTGCCCGACGAGGTGCACCTCATCGAGTCGAAGGTCGAGGAATACGTCGGGGCGCTCAACCTGCACTCGTTCTACGTCGGCTACCGCCTCCCGCTGCTGTTCGAACTCCAGCACTTCGAGTACCTCTTTTGACGCTCGTCGCTGCGGACGAGTCCTTCGATCACACGGTCGTCGACCACCCGTCGTGGACCGAGAAGGTGTGCGCCATGGCGGCACCGCGTGACGGGTCGATTCAGGCGGCGTTCGGGATGGGCAAGTACGCCAACCGCAACGTGCTCGACGCGTATGCCGGTGTGTCGCGCGGCGTCGAGCAGTGGACGGTGCGGGCGTCGCGTCACTTGGGCTCGGAGCTCAGCGCGGGACCGATTTCCTACGAGGTCGTCGAACCATTGAACGTCGTGCGCTTCGCGCTGGCGGAGAACGACGTCGTGCCCATCAGCTTCGAGTGGACCTTTCGCGGCGCGCTGCCGGCGGCGCGCGAGGACGAGTCGAGCTTCGAGAAGGGTCTCGTCCGCTATCACCAGATCGGCACCGCCGAGGGCTGGATCGCGCTCGACGGCGTGCGGCACGAACTCACGTCGACGCAGTCGGTTTCCACGCGCGATCACTCGTGGGGCGTGCGCCGCCTGGTGGGCAAGCCCGAGACGGAAACGCCGCATCGCGCCAACGTGACGAGCACGGTGATCTGGTCACCCATCCTCATGCCCGGCTACGGCATCCACGTTTTCTACCAGCGCCACGCCATGGGCGAGTTCGAACGCGCCGAGTTGATCGGCGGCGTCGAGCATCCCGACGGTCGCCGCGAGCCGTTCGCCGCCATGGTCCCGACCTACGACGTCGACGACGCGACGCGGCGGCTCCGCCGCGCCGTGTTGCGGGCGACGATGGAAGACGGCTCCGAGCGGCCGCTCACCGTCACCGCGCTGGGCGACACCGGCTTCCACCTCGGCACGGGCCTGTACTTCGGCTTCGACGGTCACTGGCACGGCGAGGACCGCGGCCCGCTCCACGTCGACGGCGAGTACATCGCGGATTGTTCCGAGCCGGCGACGGCGCGCCGCGTGCATCAGATCCGCGACAACCTCGTCCGCGTCGAGGACCCGGTGGGTGGCGCCGTCGGTATCGGCAACATGCAGACGATCTTCAGCGGCCCGCATCCCGACGCCGGCCTCAGCGAAGAGATGAGCTTCATGTGAGCAACGGCTACTCGTGCGAGATCGAGATCGACGGTGACGTCGTGCGGCGCCGGCCGCCCGCGGGACCGGCGATCTTCCCCTCCTATGACCTCGAACTCGAGGCGCGGGTGATCAACGCCGTGCGGGTGCCGGCGCCGCGCCCGGCGCGCTACGCCGACGGCGTCCTCACGATGCCCTTCGTCGCCGGCCCGATCCCGGCGGACTTCACGCCGCTCGACCCGTGGCTCCAGGGGCTGCCCGACGACGCGGCCCGCCGTCGGGTGTGGGAGTCGACCATCGACACGATCGCCGCGATCCACCGTGAGCCGCTGGTCGACGGATTGCGCGTCGGGCTCACCGCCGAGCTCGACTACTGGGCCGGCTACCTCGAATGGATGGGTGATGCGCCCGACGACTTGCGGCGGGCGTTCGGCTGGTGCTGCACCCACGCGCCGCTGGCGAACGAGCCGGCACCCGTCCTGCTGTGGGGCGACGTCCGCTTCGGCAACATCGTCTACGACGAAGCGACGCTGTCGCCCAAGGCCGTCCTCGACTGGGAGATGGTCAGCGCCGGACCCGCGGCGATGGACGTCGCTTGGCTCACCGCCCTCGACCAGGTCGGCCGCGACCTCAGCGGCCTCTCCGTGCCCGGGTTCGGCGGCCGCGACGAGGCATTGACGCGTCTCGGCTGTCATGCCGACGGCTTCGACTGGTACGAGATCTTCGCGTTGGTGCGCGCCAGCGCCATCGCGACCCGCATCGGGTTGCTCAAGGGCAAGACCCGCGAGCAGCCGACGCTGACCGCCGCGCTACAGCGAATCGGTTAACGCCCGGAAGCGGGCGTAGCGCTCCTCGATGGCGTCGTGGGCGCGCGGCTCGACCGTGCGCGCCGTGCGGGCCCAGCGCGCCGCGTCACGCGTCGATCTCTCCAGGCCGGCGACGCAGCGGGCGATGAAGGCACCGCCGAGTGCCGCGCCCTCCGGGTTGGCCGACACGTCGACGGGCAGCCCGGTGCAGTCGGCGAGCGCCTGCATCCAGTTGTCATCGCGCGTGCCGCCGCCGGTGGCGACGATGCGCGTCGGCGCCAGGCCGGCGCCGCGCCCGAGGTCGACGTGGTGACGCACGACGAACGCGCTCGCCTCGTACGCGGCGCGCCGGAGGTGGGCGGCGCCGTGCTGGAGGCTGGCGCCGTGGAGCGACGTGCGGATGTCGCGGCGGTGCAGCGGCGTGCGCTCGCCCCGCACATACGGCAGCCACACCGGCAGGTCGGACGGGTCGACGGCCGCGACCGCCGGGGGCTCCACGGGAGCCAGCCACCGCTTGTTCGTCTCGAGCCACAGGCCGCCGGCGTTGGAGGGACCGCCGATCATCAGCTTGCCGGGGGCGGTGTGGGGGATCGTCCACAGGCCGTCGACGTAGCCCTCGGCCTCGATCACGCCCCACGTGATCAGCGTGGTGCCGCACAGCACGAGCACGTCGCCGGTGTTGTCGGCGCCGGCGCAGAGTTGCTCGGCGAACGCGTCGATGGTGCCGCCGCCGACCAGCGCGCCGTCGGCGGTCGAGCCGACCGCGCCGTAGCCGGCGACGATCTGGGGGAGTTGGTCGACGGAGGCGCCCGCTTCCTTGGCCCGCGCCTCGTCCCAACCCGTGTAGTCGAACAGCGGGTGGGCGGTCATGGCGGTGGTCGAGTCGATGGCGGCCACGCCGCACAACGCGTGGTTGGCGGTGGCCTGCGCCGGCCAGAACCCCGCAGCGTCGGGCGTGTTGCGCGCGTGCCACGCCAGGAACGCCAGCAACTCGCCGCTGTCGCCCGGCTGCGTGGTGTCGTTGCCGAGGCGCTCGCCGCGGCGGTCGCCGTAAAGCAGGCCCGGCCCGACGCCGTGGCCGGTGGCGTCGACGGCGCCCAACGACGGCACCATGGCGGAGACGTCGACGGCGGCGACGTCGCGCCCGCCCGCCACTTGTTCGTAGGCCGTCACGACGTTGGCGCGCCACGCCTGGTCGACGTCGTGTTCGAATGACCCGGGTTCGGGCGTGCTGATGGCGTGGGGGACGCGGGCGCGCGCCAGCACCTCCCCTTCGCTGTTCACGGCGACGGCCTTCACTGATGTCGTGCCGATGTCGACCCCAACCGTGACGTCCGCCATATTCGTAGTATGTCGGCCTTGGCCCCTTCTAACACTGACGTCAACATTCGGATCACCGAGCCGGGCTTCTTCGACGAGCCCGGTTACTACGACGTGCTGGCGCGTTTGCGGGCCGAGGCGCCGGTTTACAACAGCGAGCCCAACACCTGGCTCGTGTCCCGCTACGAGGACGTGCGCGCCATCAGCCGCGACACCGCCCACTTCAGCTCGAATCGCGGCGTGCTGATCAACGACCCGGCCCGTCGCCGCGGCGCGCCCGCCGGATCGCTGCTGCACATGGACCCGCCCGAGCACGCCGATTACCGCCGCGTCATCGGCCGCGAGTTCACGCCGCGCTCGACCGGTGCGATGGAGCAGACGGTCGCTGCCATCGTGCAGGACGTGTTCGACGGCTTGCCCCGCGGCGAAGAGATCGACTTCGTGCACGACGTGGCGATGCCGATCCCGGTACGCGTCATCGCCGACCTGCTCGGTGTGAGCGACACCGAGCTCGACGACTTTCACCGCTGGTCCGACGCCATGATCGAGGTGAGCGACAACCCGACGCCCGAGACGTACGCGTCGGCCGCCGAGTTCTGGGCGTTCCTCCAGGACCGAGTGGCGCAGCGGCGCACGCACCCCGGCGACGACCTCATCTCGATGCTGACGACGACCGAGCTGACCGACGAGGACGTGCTGATGTTCTGCCTGTCGCTGCTCGTGGCGGGCAACGAGACGACGCGTCACCTCCTCGCCATGGGTACGCACGCGCTGTGGGCGCACCCCGACCAGCGCGCCGCGGCCGTCGACCTGCACACGACGGTCGAAGAGCTGCTGCGGTGGGTGACGCCGATCCAAGCGTTCGGCCGCACGGTGACCGACGCCGTCGACGTCGCCGGCACGACAGTTCCCGCCGGCGACTTCGTCGTGATGCTGTACGCGTCGGCGAATCGAGACGAGTCGGCCTTCGGCCCGACGGCTGATCGCCTCGACGTGACGCGGGCCACCTCGCCGACGCACGTGGCCTTCGGCTTCGGCGAGCACAACTGCCTCGGCGCGCCCCTCGCGCGTCTCGAAGCGCGGCTGGCGTTCGAGCAGCTGCTGACGCGTTTTCCGAACTACGAAGTCATCGCAGGACCGGTGATGACGCACTCGACCCTGGTGCGCGGAGCCAAGGAAATGAAAGTGGTGTTGCAATGAGTGGGGCACTCGACGGCAAGGTTGCGATCGTCACCGGAGCGGGGCGCGGCATCGGTCGCGGCGAAGCGCTGGCGCTGGCGGCGGAGGGGGCTCGCGTCGTGGTCAACGACTTCGAGCAGTCGCTGGCGAAGGAGGTGGTCGACGAGATCGCCGCGCGCGGCGGCGAGGCCGCGTTCAACGGTGACGACGTGGCGAGCTGGAGCGGCGCCGAAGCGATGATCCGCCAGGCGATCGACGACTTCGGGCGCCTCGACGTCCTCGTCAACAACGCCGGGTTCATCCGCGACCAGATCAGCTTCAAGATGACCGAGGAGAACTTCGACGACGTCGTGCGCGTGCACCTCAAGGGTCACTTCGCCCCGGCGCGCTTCGCCTGTGAGTACTGGCGCGACCGCTTCAAGAGCGGCGACGAGTCCGGCGGTGCCATCGTCAACACCGTGAGCGAAGCGGGCCTCTACGGCGGCACGGGCCAGGCCAACTACGTCGCGGCGAAAGCCGGCATCGCCGGCATGACTGTCGGCCTGGCGCGCGAGATGAAGAAGAGCAACGTGCGCGTCAATGCCATCGCACCCCGGGCGCGCACCCGCATGACCGAGGAGCTGCTCGGCGACTTCGCCGCGCCGAAGGAAGGCCAGTTCGACGAGTGGAACCCCGACAACGTCGGCCCGGTCGTCGCCTGGTTGGCCAGCGACCGCTCGGCGCCGATCAGCGGCCACGTGTTCGTCGTCTTCGGTGGGCGGGTGCACCGCATGAAGGGCTGGGACATGGTCGGCGAGATCGAGCAGGACCACGCGTGGTCCGTCGACGAGCTGGCGACGCGCACCGACGAGTTGTTCGGCGACGACCGCAAAGGCATCCCGACGATGGGCTTCGGCCGCTAGATGCGCGCCCTCGTCTACGGCACCAAGACGCAACCCTTCGACGTTCCGGCGGATGCGACGAGTCCGCTGAGCCAGGCGCTGGCCACCACGCCGTGCGCGCTCAAGGACATCCCCGACGCCGCGCCGCTGCGGCCCGACTGGTACGTCGTGCGCCCGCTGCTCACCGGCATTTGCGGCAGCGACTCGAAGCAGATCCTGCTCGACTTCGAAGGCGACGCCGACTCGGCGATGAGCGGCCTGTGCTCGTTCCCGCAAGTGATGGGCCACGAAGTGGTTGCCGAGGTCGTGTCGGGCGGCCCCGAGGCGCGGGGCTTCGAACCAGGCCAGCGCGTCGTGCTCAACCCGTGGCTGTCGTGCGCGCCCCGCGGCATCTCGCCTATCTGCCCGTCGTGCGAGGCCGGCGACTTCTCGCTGTGCTGGAACTTCGACGACGGCTCGCTGAGCAAGGGCATCCACACCGGCGTGTCGTCCGACGCCACCGGCGGCTACGCCGAGTTGATGCCGGCGCACAGCTCGATGCTCTTCGCCGTGCCCGACGCGGTTGACAACGAGCACGCGATCTTCGCCGATCCGTTCAGCGTGTCGCTCCACTCGATCACGCGCCACCCGCCAACCGAAGGCGGCAAGGCGCTGGTGTGGGGCGCGGGTTCGCTCGGGTCGTGCGCGGTGGCGATCCTGCGCGCCCTGTACCCATCGGTCGAGATCGCGGTCGTGGCGCGCTGGGACGCCCAGTCGGCCTTCGTGAAGCACCTCGGCGCCCATCACGTCATCAAGCTCGACGGCCAGTCACAACTCGAACTGGTCGAAGACCTGGCGCGCTGGTCGGGCGGCAAGTTGCTGCCGACGATGGAGGGCCTCGGCGGCGTGCCGATGTGCCATCCCGGCTTCATCGACGTTTGTTACGACACGATCGCCAAGCCGCAGACCTTCGAGGTGGCGACCCGCGTGCTCAAGGCGCGCGGCACGCTGGTGAAGAGCGGCGTGTCGGTGCCCGGGCGCTGGGAGTGGAGCCCGCTGTACTTCAAGGAGATCAGCTGGGTGGGCTCGAACGCCTTCGGGGTCGAAGAAGTCGACGGTGTGCGCAAGCACGGCATCGCGCACTACCTCGACATGGCGGCATCGGGGCGCATCGACCTCACCGGGATGCTCACCCACACCTTCGGTCTCTCCGAGTGGCAGCAGGCGTTCTATACGATCGCCGAGCAGGAACACACCGGCGCCATCAAGGTCGCCATCGACCCCCATCGCTGATGCCCACGCACCCACTCGAACCCCTGACGCGCGACGAGATCGCGTTCGCCACCAACGCGGTGAAGCCGCGGCTCACCGACGCGGCGCGGTTCAACCTCGTCGTGCTCGACGAGCCGCCGAAGGACATGCTCGATCGCGTGCGCATGGCGCGTCTGGTGATCGTGCCGGGCCCAGCGCTGGCCGTCATCGAAGCGAGCGTGCGGCTCGACACCGGCGAGATCGTGTTCTGGCGCGAGGTCGACGGCGTGCGCCCAGCGCTGGGGTTCGAAGAAGCGCTCAACGCCATCGTCGCCATGCACGCCCACGACGGCTACAAGGCGGCGCTGGCGCGCCGGGGCATCACCGATCTCGCCACGGTCCAGATCGACCCGTGGCCGACGGGCAACTTTGGCATCGCGGCCGAGGAAGGACGGCGGGTCTTCCGCTGCCTCTCGTACCTGCGCGACGAACCGGGTGACAACGGCTACGCCCGCCCGATCGAGGGTCTGCTGGTGTGGGTCGACGGCGCCCGCAGCGAAGTGCTCGACGTGCAGGACTTCGGCGAGTACCCGATCCCTGCCGATCCTGGCAGCTACTACCCCGAGCACAACGCGCCGTTGCGCGACGACATCAAGCCGCTCGAGATCATTCAGCCCGACGGGCCCGGCTTCACCATCGACGGGTCGCGCCTCGACTGGCAGAAATGGTCGCTGCGAGCGTCGATGGATCCGCTCGAAGGCCTGGTGCTGCACCAGGTGAGCTACGCCGGCCGCTCGATCGCGCATCGCATGTCGATCAGCGAGATGGTGGTCCCCTACGGCGACCCGTCACCCATGCACAACTGGAAGAACGCCTTC
>DASZWD010000062.1 GCA_035546775.1 Acidimicrobiales bacterium | reverse complement strand
CGGATCTTGGTGTTGTCGGCGAGGAGGCGGTCGACTTCGGAGCCGCCCGGACGGACGCGGGATTCGTCGAGCACGACCTTGGCGTCGGAGCCGGTCGCCTCGATGAGCAACTGCGCCAGGTCGCCGACGGAGATCTCCTGGCCCGAGCCGATGTTGGTGACCGAGCCGACGCAGGCGTCGCACTGGGCGATCGCCATCATCCCCGCGGCGGTGTCCGTGGCGTAGTTGAAGTCACGCGTCGGACTGAGCGAACCCAGCCGCACCTCCTTGGCGCCACCGAGCAGCTGCGACAGGATCGTCGGGATCACCGCCCGCGTCGACTGCCGCGGCCCGTAGGTGTTGAACGGCCGGGCGACGGCGACGGGCAACTCGAAGGCGTGGTGCAGCGACAGCACCATCATGTCGCCGCCGATCTTCGAAGCCGAATACGGCGACTGCGGCTGCAGCGGATGGTCCTCGCCGATCGGCACGTGCAGCGCGGTGCCGTAGGTCTCCGACGTCGACGTGTGCACCATCCGCGACACACCGGCACGGCGGCACGCGTCGGCCACGTTGAACGAACCCTGCACGTTGGTCTGGATGTAGGACTCCGGGGCGACGTAGCTGTACGGGATCCCGATCAGCGCCGCCAGGTGGAACACGACGTCGCGCCCGTCGACGGCCTCGCGCACGCGACCCGCGTCGCGCACGTCACCGGGCATGACTTCGACACCCAGAGCGGGGTCGAGCCAGCCCGTGCCCCCGAACGACGTGTAGTACGACAGCACGCGCACGTTGGCGCCCGCGGCGACGAGCGCCTCGGTGAGGTGCGACCCGATGAACCCTTCGCCACCGGTGACGAGCACGGCGACGCCACCCCAGTCGCTCACGTCCGTTCCCCTCGCGCGAACTCCATCAGCACTTCCTGAAACTCCTCCGGTGATCCGGCGTCGACCCAGTGCTCCCACAGCGGGAACACGTGGACGTCTTCACCGCGGCGCTGCACGGCGTCGATGAGATCGGGCATCTGGAAGAACGTGTTCTTCGGCACGAGCTTGAGCATCGGCCGGTCGACGATGTACATGCCGGCGTTGCACAGATAGGTCTTCACGGGCTTCTCCTCGAACCGGTCGAGCACGCCGCGCTTGGTGGCGTGCACGACGCCGTACTTCAACGTGGTCGAGAACGACGCGCACGCCATCGTGATCGGACCGTCGTGGGCGCGGTGGAACTCGAGCATGCGTTGCGGGTTGACCTCGGTGATGAGGTCGGCGTTGGTGATGAACACGTATGGCGCGCCCTTCGCCGGCACGAGCGAGAGCGCCCCCGCGTTGCCGAGCGGTTGCGTCTCGTCGATGTAGGTCACGCGGTCGCCGAGGCGCTTCTTGAACATCGCGGCGCGGTAGTTCACCGACAGGTAGACGTTGTCGGCGTCGATGTTGTCGAGGATGCGTTCGACGATCGTCGACGTGCCGAGCGTGAGCAACGGCTTGGGGACGTTCCCGCTCAGCGAGCGCAGGCGCGTGCCCTTTCCGCCCGCCATCACGACGGCGTCCATCGGCGGATGATGCAGTTCCTCGACCGTGCGTCGCAGCTTGAGCGACTCGATCGCCTCGTCGAGCGACACGCCGCGCAGCATCGCACGCCGACCGTCGATGTCGTAGAACACCGAGCCGCCGGCGACCTCGCAGTAACCCGTGTCGCGTACGCGTTGCATCGCGGCGCGCAGAGTGTCGGTGGGCTTGAGCACTATCGAGACGCTAGGTCGAGTACCCACCTGGCCAACACCTTCGCCGCGTCGGCGTGACCGACGGTGCGCGCCTTGGCTCCCATCGCTGCCAGTTTCTCGCGGTCGGCCAGCCAGTCCTCGACGAGCGGGCCGACGACGTCGGCCGTGGCGTCGGCGTCTTTCACCACGACGGCGCCGCCGACATCCGCGAGCACCGCCGCGTTGTAGTCCTGGTCGTTGTCGAGGGCGTGGGGATAGGGCACGAGCACCGACGGCAATCCCCACACGGCCAGTTCGGCCACCGTCGACGCGCCGGCGCGGGTGATCACCACGTCGGCCGAGGCGTAGGCGTCGCCGATCGAGTCGAGGTAGTCGTAGGCGGCCAGCACGCCGCCGCTGTCGACGTGGTGGTCACGACCCGTCTTGAGCACGATGTGGACGTCGCGCCCGGCCCACCGCGCCGCCAGGCCCACGGCCAACTCGTTCAGGCGCACGCTGCCCTGTGACCCGCCGGTGATGAACACCATCGGCTTGGGATACGCATCGGCGTTGCCGGTGAGGTTGGCCGGCGCCAACGGCATGCCGGTCACCCGGGGCGAGCGACCGGGGAAGGTCGCCGACGCGAACGACACCGCGATGTTCTTGGTGAACCGCGCCACCAGACGGTTGGCGCGCCCCGCCGTCGCCCCCGACTCGTGGATGACGACGGGAACGCCGCGCAGCCGCGCCGCGATCACCGCGGGCAAGGACGGGTAGCCGCCCATCGCCACGACGGCGTCGGGCCGGATACGGCGGAACGCCTGGAAGGTGGCGCGCACGGTGGCGGCGAGGAATTGCGGCGCGTACCGCCCGCCGCGCCACGGGACCATATCGACCATGACGAGCGGAAAGTCCGTGATGAGCCGCTGCTCCAACCCGCGGGGCGTACCGACGAAGGTGACGCGCGCCGAGGGATCGAGTTCCTCGATGGCGTGCGCCGTCGCCAGCCCGGGGTAAATGTGCCCGCCGGTGCCCCCGGCGGCCACGACGATATGGGTCACTCGCCCGATTCGAAGGGGCGGCCTTCCTCAACCCACTTGTTGGTGCCACCCTGCACGTTCACCGCGTCGTAGCCGGCGTTGCGCAGCGCTTGGGCGACCTTGGCCGAGCGCCCGCCGACGGCGCACACGACGAAGACGCGACGGTCCTTGGGGATCTCGCCGACCCGGTCGTTGATTTGGTCCATCGGGATCAGCGTTACGCCGGGGATGCGCTTGTCCACCCACTCTTCGTAGCGGCGTACGTCGAGCACGTATGCATCCAAAGCGTCGGCTAGGTCGGAGGTCGTGACTTCCACATTTCCAAACTAATCAGGGGAACTAGTCCCCTCAGATCCCAAAAATGGCCCAAGCGATCGATAGGAATCGGCCACGGAGGGGCAGAGGATTTGGGACATGACCACCGTGAACCGCCAGACCCGCCCCCTCCGCGCCGAAGAGCGCATGATCCGTGAGCACATGTATCTCGTGGGGTACGCCGTCTCGCAGCTGTCCACCCGTATCCCGCGGCACGTCAATCGTGACGACCTCGAATCGGCCGGTATGGCGGCTCTGGCGGCCGCGGCGCGTGGCTTCGACCCCGAGCGCGGGGTGCGCTTCGACCGCTACGCCAACACCCGCATCAAGGGCGCCCTCCTCGACGAGCTGCGCCGAGCCGACTGGGCGACCCGCTCGGTCCGTGCCCGCGCTCGCCAGGTCGCAGCCGTCACCGAGAAGCTGACGCCGGTTCTCGGCCGTGCCCCCCGGCCGGTCGAAGTTGCTGGTGCTCTCGGTTGGGACCCGCGCGACGTCATCGAGGTCGCCGACGACGTGAACCGCGCCGTCGTTCTTACGTTCGACGGCATGACCGCCGAGGGCATCAGCATCGGCGAGTCGGTCCCGTCCGAGGACCTGACTCCCGACCTGGAGATCGAAGAGGCCGAGAAGCGCGGCTACCTCGTCGACGCCGTCGCCTCCCTGCCCGAGCGCCTGCGCCAGGTCATCATCGGCTCGTTCCTCGAGGACAAGACGATGGCCACCCTCGCCCAGGAGATCGGCGTGACCGAGTCCCGCATCTCCCAGATGCGCACCGAGGCCCTCGCCCTGTTGAAGGTCGGCCTCGAAGACCGCATCAACCCCGTCGACGAGGACGAAGTCGTCGACGTGAAGGCCGGCCGTCGCCCGCACCCGAACGCCGTGCGCGCCGAGGCCCGTCGCAACGCCTACCGCCGTGCGGTAGCCGAGCGGTCGTCGACCAACGACCGTCTGGCCCAGAAGACCCTGGCCTCGCTCGTCAGCGCGTAGCGCCGTGTAGCCCTCGCGCGAGGGCGGCGGGGAGTGGCTGGGCGTGGGCGATGGTGACCCGCTTGGTCGCCCGCGTGAGAGCGACGAACAGGGCGCGCAGGCCGAACTTGGCGTTGTCGACGATGGCTGCCGGCTCGGCGACGATGACCGCGTCGAATTCGAGGCCCTTGGCGAGCACCACCGGGACCAGGGCCACGGGTTCCTCCAACCCCTCCTCGTCGCGACCCACCGTGATGCCGGCGCCGGCCAACGCCGAGGCCAGCCGCGGCTCGTCCTCAGGGGCGCACACGACGGCCAGGGTGCCGCCCTTGGACTGCTCGGCCCGCACCGCGTCGACGACGGCGTCGGTCACGTCGTCGGCCCGCACGACCACGGGGCCTTGCCCGCCCGGACGGGCCGAGCGCGGCATGCTCAGCTCGGGCGCGGCCTCCGCCAGCACCGCGGCGGCCACGTCCATGATCGCCCCCGGCGTGCGGTAGTTCACCGTGAGTTCGGTCAGGCGCGGCGCGGCGCCGATCGAGGGCAGGTGCGCCAGCACCTGATCCCACGACGACGGCGCCCAGTGGCCGCTGGCCTGGGCGACGTCGCCCACGATGGTCATCGAGCCGAGCGAGCGGCGGGCCAGCACCCGCAGCTGCATCGGCGACAGATCCTGCGCCTCGTCGACCACGACGTGGCCGTATTGGCGGATCTCCTCGGCGTCGAGGTGCGTGCGCAGCTCGTCGATGAGCGCGAGGTCGGCCGAGGTCCACGCCACGTCCTCGAACGACGCGCTGCGCTCGCGCACCAGCAACGCCACTTCCGCGTCGCTCAACGCGCCGCGGGCCGCCAGCTTCAGTAGTGCCTTGGCGCCGAGCAGGTCGTGGAGGAGTTCCTCAGGCGAGATGCGGGGCCACATGCGGTCGACGGCGGCCACGAACTCCGGCACCCGCGACAGCCGCTTGCGCTGCTCGCGCTCTTGCAGTTCCCGCTGTTCCCGGTCGACCTCGACCTCCGCCTCTTCCGGGTTGACCGGCCGGATCTGCTGGACGCGCCGCTCGTGCGCCGCCAGCAACTTCTTCAGCGTCAGCTGCTCGACCTGCTTGCGCCGGGCGTTGTGCGTGCCCGGCCGGCGCTTCACGGCGTTGACGATCTCCGCCGACTCGTCGACGTGCAGCGTCAGGGTGAAGGCCCCGAAGGGAATGCGCGCCTCCTTGCTCAGGGCGCGCTCGCGGTCCTTGACGGCGTTCGCCATCATCTTGACCATCCGCTCGTCGCCCTTGATGCGGGCGACAGCGTCGGCCTCGGAGCCGCGCCGGTGCGGGTTGACGTGCGAGTGCGGCAGCGTTCGCACGAGGCCGTCGACGGTGTAGAGCCCCACGCCGGTCTCGCCGAGCGACGGCAGCACCTGGTCGATGTAGCGCAGGAAGAGCGGGTTCGGCCCGACGACCAGCACGCCCTGGCGCTCGAGCGGGAAGCGGTGCGTGTAGAGCAAATACGCGGCACGGTGCAGCGCCACCGCGGTCTTGCCGGTCCCGGGCCCGCCCTGGACGACGAGCACCCCGTGCATCGAGCCGCGGATGATCTCGTCCTGCTCGCGCTGGACCGTCGCCACGATGTCGTGCATGCGGCCGGTGCGGTCGCGCTCGAGGGCGGCGAGCAAGGCGCCGGCGCCGACCATGTCGACGTCGGTGTCGCCGAGCGCGTCGGGGTCGAACACCTCATCTTCGATCGCCTCGATCACGTGGCCGTCGCACATGAAGTGACGGCGCCGGGCGAGGCCCATCGGATGGCGGCCCGTCGCCCGGTAGAAGGGTTCGGCCACCGGGGCGCGCCAGTCGATGACGAGCGGGTCCTGGTCCTCGTTCCACACGCCCATGCGCCCGATGTAGAACGCCTCGCCCGGCAGGCCCTGCTCGGAGGGCGAGTGGTCGCGGTCGATGCGCCCGAAGCAGATCGGCAGGTGGCCGACGTCGAGTTGGCCGAGGCGCAGCTGCGCCTGCTCGGCCATGACTTCTCGCTCGACGACCGACTGCGGGGTGACCCCCTCGGTCAAAAGGACGTCGCTGAGCAGGTGAGACGCGCGTTCTCGCTGCTCACGGAGTCTTTCGTAGACCCCGTCGAGGTACTTCTGCTCGCTCACGAGCTCAGGATGGCGTGCCAAAGTAGCCGTCGAGTGTAGTTGAATCCGCCGCGTGAAGCCGCTTCTGGTCGCGGTCGCCGGCGGCCTCGCCGTGGGGATCTCCCTGCCCCCGTTCGGGCTGTGGTTCCTGGCGCCTGTCGGTTACGCCCTGTTCTTCTGGGCGTGGCAGCGCGGCCACCGCCTCGGCACCGCGGCGGCGTTCAACACCGCGTACTTCCTCGTCGGACTCGCCTGGTCACTCGAGTTCGCCGTGGTCGCCTTCGTCGGGCTGATGCTGATCGAGGTCCTGCTCACGACGCTGCCGTTCCTCATCCCGGTCAAACACGACTGGGCGTTTCCGGCCCTCGTGACGCTGGGCGAACTGCTGCGCTACCGCTGGCCACTCGGGGGCCTGCCCCTCGCCGGCGTCGCCCTCGGGCAGGTCAACGGGCCGCTCCTGCCCGTGGCGCGGCTGGCCGGCGACCTGGCGGTCGTGCTGGTCCTCACGCTGGTGGCCACCCGCCGACTGTGGGCGTTTGCCCTGGTAGCGGCGATTGTCGGTGGCAGCTGGTTCGTACCAACGCCGAAGGCCACCGGCTCGCTGCGCGTCGCCTACGCCCAAGGTGGCGGCCCGCGGGGGCTGCGGGCGATCGAAAACGTGGGCACCGACGTATTCGGCAACCAGGAGCGGGCGACGGCGCGGCTGCAGCGCCCCGTCGACCTCGTGCTGTGGCCCGAGGACGTCATCGACCTGGCCGGTCCCATCGCCCGCGACCCCGTCAAGTTCGAGGTCGGCGACCTGGCCGCGGGACTCCAGACGACGCTCGTCGCCGGGGTGGTCGAGGACTCGGGCCTGCACCATTTCCGCAACGCCGCGGTCGTCTGGGACCGCAGCGGCAAGATCGTCGACCGCTACGAGAAGGTCCACCGGGTGCCCTTCGGCGAGTACGTCCCGGCCCGGAGCCTGGTGAAACACCTGGCCAACATCACACCCGTCCCCCGCGACGCCATCGCCGGCCACGGCGACGGAGTGCTGCTCACCCGGGCCGGCCAGCTCGGCGTGATGATCTCCTACGAGGTCTTCTTCGCCGATCGCGCCCGCACGGCCGTCCACGGTGGCGCGGAGATCCTGCTGGTGCCCACCAACGCCTCGTCGTTCAAGGGGCGGCAGGTCCCGCGCCAGGAGGTGGCCGCCGCCCGGCTGCGGGCGGTCGAGACGGGCCGCGACCTCGTCCAGGCGGCGCCGACGGGCCATTCGGTGTTCGTCGACGCCCACGGACACACCTGGAAGCGGTCCCGACTGGGCGCCCGCGCCGCGGCGGTCACCGTTCTGCACACGCGCGCGGGCACCACGCCCTACCAGCGGGTGGGCGACGTGCCCGTCGTCGTGGTGGTGTTGGGGCTGCTAGTCGCTAGCCTGTCTCCCTCATGGCCGGGCCCCTCCGCATCGCGTTCCTGATCTACCGCGGGAACCCGTACTCCGGCGGCCAGGGCGTCTACACCCGCTATCTCACCAAGGCGCTCGTCGACCTGGGCCACGAGGTCGAGGTGTTCGCCGGCCCGCCGTACCCCGTGCTCGACGACGGCGTGAAGCTCACGCCCGTCCCGTCGCTCGACCTGTACCGGGAGCCCGACCCGTTCCGCATCCCGTGGCCGTGGGAGTTCAAGTCGTGGATCGACGTCGAGGAGTTCGCCATCATGGCCTCGGGCGGGTTCCCGGAACCGCGCACGTGGAGCCACCGGATCCGACGAGTGCTGGCGCAGCGCAAGGGCGACTTCGACATCGTCCACGACAACCAGTGCCTCGGGTCGGGCCTGCTCGGCGTCGTGGAGGACGGCTGGCCGCTGCTCACGACGCTGCACCACCCGATCACCGTCGACCGCGACCTCGACCTGGCGGCGGCGCAGGGCGCGCGCCAGCTCACCTTGCGCCGCTGGTATCAGTTCCTCGGCATGCAGAAGCGGGTGGCGCGCCAACTTCCGCGACTCGTGACGGTGTCGACGTCGTCCAAGCGCGACATCAACGCTCAGATGGGCGTCGACCTCGACCGTCTCGGCGTCGTGCCGGTGGGCGTCGACCATGAACGCTTCCGCCGACTGCCCCACGTCAAGAAGGTGCCGGGCCGGCTGATGACGACGGCGTCGGCCGACGTGCCACTCAAGGGGCTCATGCCGCTGCTCGAAGCCGTCGCCAAGGTCAAGACCGAGCGCGACGTCACCCTCACGCTCGTCGGCAAGCCGCGATCGGGTTCGAAGGTCGCCCAGCGCGTCGCCGAACTCGGCCTGTCCGACATCGTGCAGTTCAACACCGGCATCTCCGACGACCGGATGGTCGAGCTGTTCAACGAAGCCGAGGTGGCGGTGGTGCCGTCGCTGTACGAAGGCTTCTCGCTGCCCGCCGTCGAAGCGATGGCGTGCTCGACGGCGCTGGTGGCGACCACGGGCGGGGCGCTGCCCGAAGTGGTCGGCACCGACGGCACGACCGGCGTGCTCGTGCCGCCGAACGACCCCGGGGCGCTCGCCCAGGCGATCGTCAAGGTGCTCGACAACCGCAAGTTGCGGCAGTCGCTAGAGCGCAACGGTCGCAAGCGGGTCGAGAAACTGTTCACCTGGAAAGCGTGCGCCGAGGGCACCGTGCGCGAATACGAAGAGGTGCTGCGTGCTCACCGTTAACTACGACCGCCTGGGTGTGAAGCCGGGCGACTATCTGCTCGACATGGGTTGCGGGGCCGGGCGCCACGCCTACGAGGCGGCCCGGCGCGGCGCCAAGGTCGTCGCCCTCGACATGGACGACGTCGAGGTCAAGACCACCGCCGGCCTGCTGCTCGCCATGCAGGAGAACGGCGACATCCCGTCGCCGGGCGTCGGCATGACGTCGGTGGGCAACGCGCTGAAGCTGCCCTTCGCCGACGGGGCCTTCGACCGCGTCATCGCCAGCGAGATCCTCGAACACATCCCCACCGACACCGTCGCCATGGAAGAGCTGGCGCGCGTCGTGCGCGTCGGCGGGACGCTCGGCATCACGGTGCCGCGCTGGGGCCCCGAGCTGATCAACTGGGCGCTGAGCGACGAGTACCACATGACGCCGGGCGGCCACGTGCGCATTTACCGCCAGTCGGTGATCACGCAGCGCTTACGCGACGCCGGCCTCACCGTCACCGGCGTGGCGTCGACGCACGGACTGCACTCGCCGTACTGGTGGCTCAAGTGCGCCGTCGGCGTGTCGAACGACACGCACCCGCTGGTGAAGGCGTACCACCAGCTGCTCACGTGGCAGATCACCGACAACCCGCTGCCGCTGCGCCTCGCCGAAGCGGCGACGGCGCCGTTCATCGGCAAGTCGCTCGTCATCTATGCGAGGAAGGACTGACGTGCTTACTCCGGCCGAACGTAAGCAGACGATCGCGTCCATCGCTGAACTGCAACTTCCGAACGGGATGATCGAGTGGTTCCCCGGCGGCCACGCCGACCCGTGGAACCACGTGGAGGCGGCGATGGCACTCGCCATCGGCGGCTACCGCGACCAAGCCGACGCCGCCTACCACTGGCTCGCCGGCCTGCAGCACGACGACGGGTCGTGGTGCTCGTACTACCTCGCCGGCGACGTCGTCGAGGACCCGCGCCGCGACACCAACGTGTCGCTGTATGTCGCCACGGGCCTGTGGCATCACCTGCGCATCTTCGAGGACCGCGCCTTCATCGCGGAGATGTTCCCGATGCTCGAGGCCGCCGTCGAGTTCGCGTTGTCGCTTCAAGAACCCTCCGGCGTGCTGTTGTGGTCGCTCGAGCCGCCCGCGTACGGGCTGCTGACGGGTTCGTCGAGCGCCGCCTTCTCGCTGCGCTGCGCCATCGCGCTGGCCGACGCCCTCGGCATCGAGCGGCCGCACTGGCGCAAGTCGGCGGGCATGCTCGCCCACGCCGTCGCCAACCGCCCACACGCCTTCGAGCCGAAAGAGCCCTGGGCGATGGACTGGTACTACCCCGTGCTGTGCGGCGCGGTGCACGGCGTCGCGGGTCGCGCCCGCCTGCTCGAGCGCTGGGAGGAGTTCACGCCGGAGAAGCGCGGCGTGCGCTGCGTGTCGGACTCGGCGTGGATCACCGCCGCCGAGACCGCCGAGTGCTCGCTGGCGCATCTCGCCGTCGGCGAACGCGCCAAGGCCGAGTGGTTGCTCGACACCACCCGCGGCCATCGCGACAGCGACGGCTCGTACTGGACCGGTATCGCCGTCGAGCCGACGGAGGTGTTTTTCCCCGACGGTGAACGCTCGTCGTACACCGCGGCGGCCATCGTCCTCGCCGACGACGCCCTCCGCGAGGAATCGCCCGCCTGGGACATCTTCGTCGGCGACGAGTTGCTCCCGCCTTTCAGCTGCGCGTAGCGGCGGCGCTGCGCCGGCGCGGCCGCCGGATCGCCGCCGGTGACCGCTCCACTCACCCACGCCGGGCGACCACGCCGCCCACCCCCCCACCCCGGGCGACCACCCCGCCCATCGCTGTGCAAGCGAAAGCGCTCCACTTCTTGGGGCGCTGGTGTGCTGGTCGCGGTGTCTGTCCGTCGCCCGCAACCGCCGAGGCCTGCCATCGCTTTCGCTTGCACAGCGACGTGACTCTGTACCGGCACCTTCAGGCGCGCCATCGGCGGCCGCGGCCCGCGCGTGACCACGGCGCTTTCGCTTGCACAGCGACACGACTCACTGCACCCGCCGCCGAGCAGTGCCGTTGGCGGCGGCGGCCGGGCCCGCGGGTTGCCAGGAGCGGCTTTCGCTTGCACAGCGATGGAACGGGCGGTGTCTAGAGGTGCGGTGACTCGGCGGTCACGGTCGGCGCGGCGACCGGCGGCGACCCGGCGACCGGCGGCGACCCGGCGACCAGCGGCGACCCGGCGGGCGCGTAGTTGTCCGGCCGCGAGTACGGCTGCGTGGGGTCGGCGATGTAGCGGTTGACGCGCACGCGCATGTAGTACGCCGTCGACGCCGGGATCTCGCCAGCGGCGTAGCGGCCGCGTCCGGCCCGGCGGATCTGACCGCGGTTCACCGCGGTGCGCGCCAGGTCGGATACGAGCTTGTTGGCGTTCGGGCCGAGCTTGAGCCCCCAGCCCGTCAACGCGGCGACGAGTTCGGGGATCGTCAGCGGCGCCGGCGCCGCCCGCAGCGTCACGCAGATGGCGGCGCGGATACGGTCGGCACGGCGGTAGTCACGCATCCGCCGATTGTGGCGAAGCGGTGTTACGCCTTGCGGAGCACGCGCAAGCTGCCGGTAGCGCTGACGTCGACGAAGCCGTCGTTGTCGACGGCGTGGCGGTACAGCTCGTAGGGCGGGCGCCCGCCGTCGGCCGGGTTCGGGAACACGTCGTGGATGGCCAGCCACCCGCCGGACGCCAGGTGCGGCGTCCAGCCCTTGTAGTCGGCCCACGCCGGCTCGTCGCCGTGGCCGCCGTCGATGAACAGCAACGACAGCGGGGTGCGCCACACGGAAGCGATCGTCGGCGAGTCGCCGACGACGCCGACCACGACGTCTTCGAGGCGCGCATCGGCGAGCGTGCGACGGAAGAACGGCAGGGTATCCATGCGCCCGGTCAGCGGATCGTCGAGGTCGGTGTCGTGGTGCTCCCACCCGGCCTGGTTCTCCTCCGAGCCGCGATGGTGGTCGACGGTGAACAGCACGCTGCCGCCGGCGCGCACCGCCGCACCGAGGTAGATCGACGACAACCCGCAGTACGTACCGATCTCGACGAGCGGGCCGAGCCCGCTGCGGGCGGCGACGAGGCCCGCCTCGTGCAACGCGTTGCCCTCGTCGACCGGCATGAAACCCTTGGTGCGCGCCGCAACCGCCCGTAACGCGTCATCCATGCTCGACGCCGAACATGAACTTGTTGAACGCCAGGAACTTGCCGATCCACAGGATCCCGAAAGAACCGAGGTTGGCGGCGTTCACCAACAGCGAGCGCATCAGGTGCGTGTCGATGTGCGCCTTGCCGTAGTGGTCGGCGAACGCGACGCACACGGTCGAGAAGCCGATACCGATGAAGTTCATCGTCCAGAAGGGCACGACTTCCTTCCACAGGTGGCTCTTGCCCGACTTGCCCCACGCCCAGCGCCGGTTCAGGTAGTAGCTGGGCACGCCGCCGATGGTGCAGGCGATGAGGTTCGCCGGCACCGGGGCGACGTGGAACAACTGCAACGCCAGCAGCGCAATCTGCGTGATCACCACGGCGATGATCGAGACCATCGTGTACTTGATCGCCTTCTGCCCGCTCGGACTCTTCGCGCGGGCGCGTAGGTCGGCGATCGTCGTTGCCATCAGCTCATCGTACCGCCGAGGCGATCTCACCCAACCAGTAGGCCGACGGCTTCGGGTGGCGCTCGAAGGTGTGGCGGTTGACGGCGACGAGTCCGAACGTAGGCCGGTACCCCAGCGCCCACTCGAAGTTGTCCAGCAACGACCAGTACAGGTAGCCGCGCACGTCGATGCCGTCGGCGAGGCAGCGCTTCACGCCTTCGAGGGCGCGGGTGACGTAGTCGATGCGCTGCGCGTCGTCGTCGGTGCCGATGCCGTTCTCGGTCACGATGACGGGCACGCCGTCGGTCACGGCGTAGGCGCGCCGGATGCAGGCTTCGAGCGCTTCGGGCCACACCTCGTAGCCCATCTGGGTGCGCGGCACCCCGTCTTCGGGCGCGACGTTGCCTTCCGGACCGAAGCGCGCCCGGGTGTAGCACTGCACGCCGAGGAAGTCGTCGCCGCGTACGGCTTCGAGGAAGACGTCTTCGAGGTTGCGCTGCACGCGGTCGCGGTACGCCTCGCCGCCGGGCAGCGCCTGGTTGTCCTGCATCGCCAGAGTGAGACCAACGGGGACGCCCGGCGCGGCGGCGTGGATGGCGTCGACGGCCTTGCGGTGGGCGTCGACGAACACGTCGTTGACGGCGCGCCGCAGCGCCGGATCGCGCCGGCCGGGCGGGAAGCCTCCGGTCAGGTAGCCGTGGGTCGCCACCATGTTCGGCTCGTTAATCGTGCAGGCGTAGGCCATGAGGTCGGCGAGGTGCTCGGCGGCGCGGTGGCAGAACACGGCGAAGCGGTCGGCCGTCGTCGGCTCCTCCCAGCCGCCGTGGTGGGCGACCCAGCGCGGCGTCGTGAAGTGATGGAACGTGACGATCGGCGTGATGCCGCGCTGGCGGCACGCTTCGGCAACGCGACGGTAGTGGTCGATCGCGGCGCGCGACCACAGCCCGTCCTCGGGCTCGACGCGACTCCACTCCAGCGAAAAGCGATAGGCATTGAATCCGAACCCGGCGAGGAGGTCGAGGTCATGCTCGAACAGTTCCCAGTGGTTGCACGCATCGCCCGACGGCTCGGCGCAGCCCGAGTCCGGGTTGCACTCCCACGCCCACCAGTCGTTGTTCCAGTTGCCGCCTTCGACCTGATGGGCCGCGGTGGCCGTGCCCCACAGGAAGCCGTCGGGAAACGCCGTCATGGAGCCGTACGGTATTCGGCCCTCGCCGTCGCGGTCGTCGCCGCGCTGGCGTATTCGGCGCCCCCGGCAAACGCCGCCATCGGCGTCAAGGTCAAGCTGGCCTTCACGCTGACCGAGCCGATCGCCGTGGCGCTGCGCACCGGCGACAAGAAGTCGCTCTACGTCGCGCAGAAGAACGGCATCGTGAAGAAGGTGACGCTCGGCAAGCCGATCAGTGTGTCGGGCACGAACGTCATCGACCTCAGCGACCGGGTGCGCGACAACGGCGAGCAGGGTCTGCTCGGCATCGCCTTTAACGCCGCCGGGACGAAGCTGTACGCCTACTGGAGCAACAGCAATCACGACAACGGCGTCTACGAGTACCCCTTCGCCAACGGCGTGGCCGACAAGTCACAGCAGCGCACCGTGGTTGCGATCCCGCACCCGACCTACACCAACCACAACGGGGGCAACATCGCCTTCGGACCCGACGGCTTGCTCTACATCGGCACCGGCGACGGCGGCGGCTCCGGCGACCCCAACGGCAACGGCCAGAACCCGACGTCGCTGTTGGGCAAGCTGCTGCGCATCGACGCCGGCAACCCGGCGGCGACGGTGCAGATCGTCGACCTCGGCCTGCGCAACCCGTGGCGGTGGTCCTTCGACAAGGCGGCGCCCCATGATCTCTGGATCGCCGACGTGGGCCAGGACACCTACGAAGAAATCGACCACGTGGCGGCGAATACCACCGGCGCGAACTTCGGCTGGAACCAGCGCGAGGGCCTCCACCCCTACAACGGCGGCGCCAAGCCCGCCAACAACGTCGACCCCGTGTTCGAGTACACCCACGCCGACGGCAGCTGCTCGATCACCGGCGGCTACGTCTACCGCGGCAAGAAGATCGCCGGTCTCGCCGGCAGCTTCGTGTACGCCGACTACTGCCTCGGGAACCTGTTCGCCTTCAACGGGACAACGGCGACGCCGCTCAACGTCCACGTGGACAGCCCGGTCTCCTTCGCCCAGGACACCAACGGCGAGCTGTGGGTGCTGTCGCAGAACGGCGGCGTGTACCGGCTGCTGAAGAAGAAGGCGTAGCGGCTCCCTCCTACGATGGGGCAATGGAACCGACGGATCAGCCGGCGCTCGACGATCTCATCGACCTGCTCGACCTCGAACGCATCGAGGTCAACATCTTCCGCGGCCAGTCACCCGACGAGAACCGCCAGCGCGTTTTCGGCGGCCAGGTGGCGGGCCAGGCGCTGGTGGCGGCGGGCCGCACCGTGCAGGAGTCGATCCGGCCCGGTGATCCCGAACGACCGGTGCATTCGCTGCACGCCTACTTCCTGCGGCCCGGTGACCCGACCACACCGATCATCTACGAGGTCGACCGCATCCGCGACGGGCGCAGCTTCACCACGCGGCGCGTCAACGCCATCCAGCACGGTCACGCCATCTTCACGCTGATCGCGTCGTTCCAGGTGGTCGAGGACGGCATCGACCACGCCATGGCGATCCCCGACGACCTGCCCGAACCCGAAGGGCTGCCCGACTTCAAGACGCGCATGGAGCCCTACAAGGAGCAGATGGGCGACTGGTACACGCGCCCGCGCCCGATCGACCTGCGCTTCATCACCAACCCGCCCGACGTCGAGACCCGCGACGACGACCGCGACCCGGCCGACGCCGTGCAGCGTCTGTGGTTCCGCGCCGACGGCAAGCTCCCCGACGACCCGCTGCTGCACGACTGCGTCGTCACCTACGCGTCCGACATGACGCTCATGGACTCGATCTTCAACGCCCACCGCATGAAGTGGGAGGACGGCAACATCATGGGTGCCTCGCTCGACCACGCCATGTGGTTCCACCGGCCGTTCCGGGCCGACGAGTGGTTGCTCTACGACCAGTTCTCGCCCTCCGCGTCGGGCGCGCGTGGCCTCGCCGAAGGGCGCATCTTCACTCAGGACGGGCGACTAGCCGTGTCGGTCGTCCAAGAAGGCCTGGTGCGGGTCATCACGCGATGAAGTTCGGCAAGGCGCTGGCGGCGGCGCTCACCGTCGCCTTGCTCGGCGCAGCGTGCAGCGGCCACGACCACAAGGTGGCGACCCGCCGCGGCCCGTCGACGACGAAGCGAACGACGACGACCTGTTGCGTCGACGACGCCAGCACCACGACCACCAGCACCGCCGCGGCAGCCACCACGAGTACTGCGCACAAGTCGTCGACGAGTACCGCCGCGTGCTGCGCGACGGCGACGACGACCGCCAGCGGGGGCGGCACCACGACGGTGCCCAAGTTCGCGGCGGTGAAGATGGCGACGCTGACGCGTCCGATCGCACTGGCGGTGCGCACCGGCGACGCCAACACCGTCTACATCGCGCAGAAGGGCGGCATCGTCACGCGCCTGCGGGTGGGCGCGTCCTCGGCGACGGTCGACCCGCTGGACATCCTGAACATCACCGACCGCGTCTCGACGAGCGACGAGCAAGGTCTCCTCGGCCTGGCGTTCTCGCAGGACGGGGCGACGATGTATGTCGACTACACCGACGTCAACGGCGACACGCAAATCGTCGCCTATCCCTACAGCGGCGGGCACGCCAACGCGAGCGGCGGCCACACGATCCTGGCGATCCCGCACCCGCAATACGCCAACCACAACGCCGGCGAGTTGACCATTGGTTCCGACGGCTACCTGTACATCGGCACCGGTGACGGCGGTGGCGCCGGCGATCCGTTCGGCAACGCCCAGAACCTCGGCTCGCTGCGGGGCAAGATCCTGCGCATCGCGCCGAACCCGAACGGTGGCTATTCGGTGCCCGCCGACAACCCGTTCGTGCACACGACCGGCGCCAAGGGCGAGATCTGGCAGTACGGCCTGCGCAACCCGTGGCGCTGGAGCTTCGACCGCAAGACGGGTGAGCAGTGGATCGGCGACGTCGGCCAGAACCTGTATGAGGAAGTCGACCACGTCGGCTCCGGCGCGCGGGGCGTCAACTTCGGCTGGAACCAGCGCGAGGCGAAGCACCCCTTCAACGGCGGAGCGATGCCGCCGGGCGCCGTCGACCCCGAGCTCGAAGTCCCTCACACCAACGGGTCGTGCGCCATCGTCGGCGGCTACGTGTACCGCGGCGCCCGCATCCCGGGCCTCGTCGGTACGTACCTGTTCACCGACAACTGCCGAGGCACGCTCGTGGCCGACATCGGCGGTGTCGCCCGGGACGCGCCCGTGAGCGTCGCGCAACCCAGTAGCTTTGGGGAGGACGCGAGCGGGGAGTTGTGGGTGTTGTCGTTGACCGGTCCGGTATTCAGGTTGGGGCCCGTTTCGTGAAACGTCGAGCAGTTGGGGCTGTCTTCGTCGCGAGTTCGTTGCTGGCCGGTTACCACCCGAGCGCCAAACCCGTGCCGGTGACCCACGTGGCGGCGCGGGTGCAGACGGCTACCACGACCACCGTCGCCGCCCCGTCGACCACCGTGGCGCCCACGACCACGACGACCCTGGCGCCCCCGCCCGACTTCTCCGGCACCACATCCGCCGACGCCGTCACCACGGCCAAGGCCGTCGCGGCCGCCGAGTACGCCACGCTTGACCCGGCCACCCCGCTCGACGTCGTGCACAACGCCGGCTGGGCGCTCGAGCTCGGGTATCGCCGCATCGGCGCCCTCGACCCGTCGTTCGAGGCCGCGGTCAGCGCCGCACTGCCCGACGACCTCCGCCAGCCGCTGGCGCTGAACGTGGCGGCGACGCGCGAGTTGCTGTCGCTCGGCCATTCGCACGCCACGGCGCCGCCCGCCGCGTGGCACATCGCGCCGGTCGCGGGCGCCGACGAGTTGCTCGGCTACTACCACCAGGCCTCCGCCGCCACCGGCGTGCCGTGGGAGGTCCTCGCCGCCATCCACCTCGTCGAAACCAAACTCGGCCGGGTCGTGGGCGACTCGTCGGCGGGTGCGCAGGGACCGATGCAGTTCCTGCCGGCCACGTGGGCCGCCTACGGCAACGGGGGCGACATCCACTCGAACCGCGACGCCATCATGGGCGCGGCGCGGTATCTGGCGGCCAACGGGGCGCCCGTGCGCCTCGACGACGCGCTGCACCACTACAACCCGACGCCGAAGTACGTGAACGCGGTGAAGGACTACGCCCAGCGGCTCAGCCTCAACCCCAACGCCTACCGCGGCTACCACGAGTGGCAGGTGATCTTCCGCACCGCGACGGGCAACCTGCTGCTGCCCGAAGGCTGGCCGGCGGTGCCCGCTACTCCGCTGGCCCTCTGAGGCGCCAGCGCTCGAAGTCGTCGCCGATCTTGGCGGTGGCCGTCTTCAGGCGGTTCGCCCGCGTGCGCTCCGTGAACTCGCCGGCGCCGTAGAGCACCAGCCATTCGTCCTGCGACATCTCGGGCGGCGGCTGGCGCCAGTCGTACACGTAGGACTCCGCCAGCAGCGGCTCGACGGTGGCGGCGTCGAGGCGAGACACGTTCAGCACGCACGCCCGTCCGCTCTCTGCCGTGCGCCGGGCCGCGTCGATGTTCGTCTCGAAGGCCACCCCGCCCCACCCGGCGGCGCGCAGCGAGTGACTCGCCTGGCGCGCCCCGTGGTCGTCGGCAACGACGACGCAGATCAGCGCTGGTTCAGCGGGACGTAGTCGCGCGGTTCGGGGCCGATGTAGAGCTGGCGCGGGCGGGCGATCTTCGAGTCCTGCTCGAGCATCTCTTCCCAGTGCGTGAGCCAACCCGTCGTACGCGGGATGGCGAAGAGCACGGTGAACATCTCGAGCGGGAAGCCCATCGCCTGGTAGATGAGTCCGGAATAGAAGTCGACGTTCGGGTACAGCTTGCGGCTCGTGAAGTACTCGTCGGCGAGGGCGGCCTCTTCGAGTTTCAAGGCGATGTCGAGCAGCGGGTTCTTGCCGGTGATAGCGAACACGTCGTCGGCCGCCTTCTTGATGATGCGGCTGCGCGGGTCGAAGTTCTTGTAAACGCGGTGGCCGAAGCCCTGGAGGCGCCCGCCGGAGCCTTCCTTCACCGACTTGATAAACGCCGGCACGTTGTCGACCGAACCGATGTCCATCAGCATGCGGATGACCTGCTCGTTGGCCCCGCCGTGGCGCGGTCCGTACAGCGCCGCCGCCGCCGCCGAGCAGGCGATGTACGGATCTGCATGCGACGAACCGACGACGCGCATCGCCGTGGTGCCGCAGTTCTGCTCGTGGTCGGCGTGGAGGATGAACAGCAGGTCGAGCGCCTTGGCGATCGTCGGATCGCTGTAGGGGTACTTCTCGTCGGGGCTGAACATCATGTTGAGGAAGTTCGCCGCAAACGGAAGGTTGTTGTCGGGATACACGAAGGGCATGCCGACCGAGAACCGGTGGCAGCACGCCGCCAGGGTCGGCATCTTGGCGATGAGGCGGGTGATCTGCTTGTCGCGCGAGCTCTTGCGCCCGATCTCCTTGGCCTTCGGATAGAAGGTCGACATCGCGGCGACGGCCGACACGAACATCCCCATCGGGTGGGCGTCGTAGTGGAAGCCCTCCATGAAGCGCTTGCGCATGTTCTCGTGGATGTAGGTGTGGTGCGTGATCTCGTGCACCCATTCGTCGTACTGCGCGGGCGTGGGCAGCTCGCCGTTACGCAACAGGTAGGCGACTTCGAGATACGTCGAGTGCTCGGCCAGCTGCTCGATCGGATAGCCCCGATAGCGCAGGATGCCGGCGTCGCCGTCGAGCTCGGTGATCGAGCTTTCGCAGGCGGCGGTGACCATGAACGCCGGGTCGTAGAAGAACACGTCGGGAAGCGCTTTGCGCCAATCGGCGGAGTCCACGCCGCCGTTGGCGATAGGGATCTCGAACGACTCGCCAGTCCGGTTGTCAGTGATCGTGATCGACTCAGCCACGATGGTTCACCTTACTCGGGCAGTGCGCCTTTCAATTTGGCGAGCGCTCCGGGAACGACGCGCCAGTACACCCACCGGCCCTGGCGCTCGCCCTCGATGAGGCCGGCTTCGGCGAGGACTTTGGTGTGGTGGCTGATCGTCGGCTGCGACTTGCCCACGGGCGCTTCGAGATCACACGAGCAGCACGACCCGTCGGACTTGGCGATGCAGCGGTAGATCTCCAGACGAACGGGGTCGCCGAGTGCGGCGAACGCCGCGGCCGTTGTATTGACATCCGTCGATCTTTTCGACATATTGATCATTGTAAATCCAACGGAGGTAGCCATGTCACGGGTCCAGCTCGCGCTCAACGTTTCCAACATCGACGAGGCCGTCGCCTTCTATTCGGATCTGTTCAAGACCGAGCCGAACAAGGTGAAGCCGGGCTACGCCAACTTCGCCGTCGCCGACCCGCCACTCAAGCTCGTGCTGATCGAGAACGCCGCCGACGCCGGTTCGCTCAATCACCTCGGCATCGAGGTCGAGTCGGTCGACGACGTGCCCCAAGGCGGCGAGCGCACCACGTGCTGCTACGCCGTGCAGGACAAAGTGTGGGTCGAGGGCCCGGACAACCGGCCGTGGGAGATCTACGCCGTGGTCGAGGACGCCGAGGTGATGACGGACTGCAGTTGCTGCTGAGGCGCGGCGTCGCCGAAGGGCTCGGCACGTTCTTTCTCGTCGCCATCGTCGTGGGCTCGGGCATCGCCGCGCAGCGTTTGTCGCCGGGCAACGTCGGGCTCGAACTGCTGGAGAACTCGACCGCCACCGGTGCAGGTTTGGCAGCGCTGATCATCGTGTTCGGGCCGATCTCGGGCGCCCACTTCAACCCCGTCGTCACGCTGTTGTCGCTGGTCGACCGCTCGCTGACCTGGGTCGACGGCGCGGTCCACGTCGGCGCGCAACTTGTCGGCGCCGTCGCCGGCGCCGTGGCGGCCAACCTCATGTTCCAACTGCCGGCGGCGACGCTGTCGACCCACACTCGCTCGGCGGGTGCCTTGTGGTTCGCCGAAGTCGTCGCCACCTTCGGCCTCCTCCTCGTGGTCATCTCGCTGCCGTACGCGGCGTCGAAGGCGTACGCGCCCTTCGCCGTGGGCGGCTACATCGCGGCGGCGTACTGGTTCACGTCGTCCACGTCGTTCGCCAACCCGGCGGTCACCGTGGGCCGAATGTTCACCGACACCTTTGCCGGCATCCGCCCGTCGTCGGCCCCCGGCTTCGTCGTCGCCCAACTCGTGGGCGGCGTCCTGGCGATCGTCGTCGGGCGCTACCTGTTCGCCCGGGAGCCGGTGACCACGTGAAGCCCACCGTGTTGTTCCTGTGCATCCACAACGCCGGTCGGTCCCAGATGGCACTCGGATGGTTCGAGCATCTGGCGGCGGGCCGTGCCAACGCCTACTCCGGCGGCACCGAACCGGCGGCGCAGGTCAATCCCGCGGCTGTCGCCGCGATGCGCGAGGTCGGCATCGACATCGCGACGAAGACGCCGCGCCGCTGGACGGAATCGGACCTGCACGAGGCTGATGTCGTCGTCACCATGGGTTGCGGCGACACGTGCCCGTACGTGGCCGGCACGCGCTATGAAGACTGGCCCCTCGACGACCCCGCCGGTCAGCCCGTCGAGTTCGTGCGGCGCGTGCGCGACGAGATCCGCGCACGTGTCGAGGCGTTGCTCATAGACCTCCTACCGACGGAGTGAACCGGGCCAGGTAGCTGGTGAGGTGGTCGTACCAACCGGTGGTGAGTAGCACGCCGAGAACAAGCAGCAGGGCGCCGGCGACGCGCTGGAGCGGCGGGGCGATACGGCGCAGCCAGGCGTTGAAGTTGTCAGACGACGCGAGTCCGAGTGAGGCAATGAGGAAAGGCACGCCGATGCCGAGGGCGTAGGCGCCGAGCAACGTGCCGCCCTTGACCGGATTCGTCGACGACGCAGCCACCACCAGTGCGGCGCCCAGCAGCGGACCGACGCAGGGCGACCACGCGGCCCCAAAGGCGATGCCGAGCACGACGGGGCGCGCGACGCCGAACGACTTGGGCACGGTGAGAATGGCGCGGCGCTCGCGTATGTGGATCACGTCGAGCAGGGCGAGGCCCATCACGACGACCACCACCCCCCCGACGCGTTCGAGGCCGCTGCGGAAGTGCGTGAGCGACGAACCGAGCGCGCCGGCGGCCACGCCCAGGCCGGCGAACACGATGGTGAAGCCGAGCACGAACAGCAGCGTGCCCTGCACGGCGCGCTTGGACTCCCCGGCCACCATGGCGATGTACGCCGGCAACAGCGGCACGACGCAGGGCGCCAGGAACGACGCCACCCCGGCGCCGAACAACGCGATCGCGTCGCGCAACATCGCGGCGCCGGCCTCAGTCGCCGAACGTGAAGGCGAAGGCCTGCACGCCCGCACCACCGGGGTGGAACGTCAGGATGTGATTGCCCTTCGGGCCGTGGGCGATCAGGTGATAGAGGTCGGCGGCATCAATGTCGACCACCGTCTGGCCGTCGCGCTCGACGATCGACGCGCCACGATTCTCCGCCGCGACCGGCTTGCCGTCGAGCTCGACCACCGCGTAGGTCGGGTTCTCCCGGCTGCGGTCGAGCACGAGGTTCACCTCACCGGCGTGGTAGCTGAGCTTGAGGTACTCGTGCGCGTCCTTCGACTCGATGTACTGGTCGGTCGTGCTCCAGCGGCCGGTGAGCTTCACGATGTCGTCACCGCCGCGTTCGGAGCCGAGGTACGTCTCGGGCGTGTTGGCGGCCGTGAGGCTTTCCTGGCGCTGGTTGGGGTCGGCGGCGCGCGGGGCATCCTTGGCCACGCCGAGCAGGGCGCGGATGGCGTCTTCGGCTTCCAGGTAGCCACCCTCGCCGAAGTGCACGTAGCGCAGGTCGCCGTCGCGGTCCGCCAGGTACTTCGCCGGCCAGTACTGATTGTGGAAGGCGTTCCAGATCGCCATGTCGTCGTCGAACACGACCGGATAGTTGACGTGCAGCTTCTTGACTGCAGCGGCCACGTTGTGGTGGATCTTCTCGAAGTCGAACTCGGGCGAATGCACGCCGACCACGACGAGACCGTCCGGCGCGTAGCGCGAGTACCACGACTCGATGTAGGGCAGCGTGCGCACGCAGTTGACGCAGCTGTAGGTCCAGAAGTCGTAGAGCACGACCTTGCCCTTGAGGTTGGGCGCGGCGCCGATGAAGCCGTTGCCGGCGTCGAGCGACGGCAGCGGGCCGTGCTCGATGACGGGCAAGTCCTTCGCCGAATGGATGGTGCTGACGCCACTCACGCGGTTGGGATCGGTGCCCTTGGCCACGAGGACGGCGACGAGCGCCACCAGAGCCAGGCCGATGGCCGCGAAGAGGTAGCGCCGGTTCACCTAGAGCGCGTAGCGATACAGGTTCGAGTTGCGTAATTCGAAGCCGAGCTTCTGGTAGAGCGCGTTCGCGGCCTCGCGCGACGGGCGCGACGTGAGGTCGACCGTCGCCACGCCCAGTTCCTTGGCCTTGGCCAGCGCGGTGGTCGTGAGCTTGGTGGCAGCTCCGCTACGTCGAATGGCATCGTCCACCACGACGTCTTCGATCCACGCCCGCAGACCCGTCGGGATACGAAAGGTCACCAGCGTCAACGACCCGATGATGCGACCACGCTCATCGTCTTTGGCGTCGTCGGCGTCGCGCGCCAGGAACAGGAACACATCAGGGTTGTCCACGATGGCGGCCAGCGCGTTACGGTCCGGCGCCGGATTCGAGGACGACAGCTGCGGGATCAGGCGAGCGAAGGCGGCGACGAGGTCGTCGTCGACGACCGTCGCCTCGGAAATCACGACATTCATTGGTTAAGAACCTACGGCGCCCGGGTACGCCAGCGCCTTCACCAAACCTTCATGTCGCCGTCGATTGACCGACATGCTCGATCCGTAGGGTGGTCCACATGGCATCGAGTCTCACTTCGTGGTTGCTCCAGTTGGGGAACGCGGGCGCCGCTCGCAACGCCGCTGCTGCCTGTGCCGAACGGCGCGCCGCGCAGGCGCGCACCGAAGCGCTCGTTCGGCGTTTCGCCCTAGCGGCGCCTCGCCCTGTCGTCGGCGGCCCGTCCGGTGGCGATGGTCTCGCGCAACCGCTGCGCCGCCTCGCCGGATAACAACGACAAGTCGTCCGACACCAGCACCATCCCGCCCGACTCCCCCACGGTGCGGGCCCACTCGTCGACTTGCGCGTCGCTGAGACGGGTTTGTGTCGTGCGCAGCATCAGGCAATCAGGGTCGTTGAGCCAGAAGCGACGGTGCATGAAGGCGCGCAAGCGGGTTGCGTCCTGGGCGAACTTCGTCGCGGGCTGCGTGCGCAGGTAGCCGGCGATCACTTCCGTCTCGGGCGCCGGTTCCCAGAGAGGTGCGACGTCAGGACCGATGCGGTTGCCGTCGACCACGCCCACAACGTGGGCGAGCGGCACACCGCAGCCGAGGATGAACGCGTCGTCACCGGCGCCGCGGCGGATGGCGTCGAAGCCGGCGCGGACGCGCTGGGCGGGCGTCAGTTTCGGGTCGTGCCAGATGCCGTCGAAGCTCGGGGCGAAGGTGAAATCGAGCTTCAGGTAGCTGAAGCCCATTTCCTTGAGTGCGCGCGCGAGCGCTTCGAGGTGGTCGAGCACCGCAGGATTGCTGGTGTCGAGGGCGTACATGAATCCACCCCACGCCGGGTTCACCCACGCTTTGAGCGGCTTGCCGGGGCGGAACTGCGCGATCCAATCAGGGCGGTCGCGGGCCACGTGGGAGTCGGGGGCGACGAGAAACGGCGCCAACCAGATCCCCGGGCGGTACCCGGACGCTGCGATGTCATGCGCCAGGGCGTTGAGGCCGCTCGGGAACTTGTCGTTGGTGGTCAGCCAGTCTCCGATGGCCGACTGGTAACCGTCGTCGATCTGGAACACCTCGAAAGGAAAATCCGCGGCCCGCGCCAGGTTGGCGCGGATGTCGTGCTCGGTGACCTTGTCGAAGTAGTGGTACCAGGAGCACCAGCCGACCTGGAACGGCGCGTCGACCCGAGCCTTGGCCTTGGCCCCGACCTCGTCGGCCCACCCGGCGAGCAGTCCGTCCACGTCGGTGCCGTTGACGAACACAACGGGGTCGAGTTGGAACGACTCGCCGGGGCCGAGTTCGACGCCGCCGAGAAACGCTTCGGCGTGCAGTTCGACGTCGCCCTCGACACCGTGGGTCAAGCGCAGCGTGCCGTCGTGTTTACCTGAACCGACAAACCCGACGAGCAGCTTGTGCTCGCTGTCGTCACCGATGACCGTCACCCACTCCGAGCGCAGTTCGTACTCGTTGGCGACGGTGTCGGCGTCCGCGTGGTGTGCCGCCTGGAAGAACGGGTTGTCGGCGCCGAAGGACGGGTCGCGGGCGGTGCCGAACGTGGCGACGTCAGACGCCGACCACGACTGATAGCCGTTGCGGAAGACCTGGGGCGCGCCCTTGAACCGGTGCATGTCGAAGACCAGGCGGACCGAGCGGATGCGCACCGGTACCGACGAGCGGTTGGTGACGTTCCACTCGTAGCGCGCCCCCGTGGGCGTCGGCTTGAGGCCCCACAGCACGCCCGCGCCTTCGGCGCGCAACAGGTAGTACTGCACCGGTCAGCGCCCTTCGGGCGCCGCCGTTGCAGACGGCGCTGTTCCTTCGGTTCGCTCGCGCGGCTCGCTCACGACCGCAGACTACGGCGCGGGGAGCCGGGAAGGCGGAGAGGACTAGCGAGCGACGCTCGACGCGCTGGGCGCTTCGCCCAGGACGGCGTCGAGATCGGCGAGCCAGGACTCGGCGTCTTCGGCGAGCTTCCGCGCCGCGACCCTGTGCTCTTCGGCGTCGTGATTCGCCGAGGTATGCAGTGCCGGGAACGGTGTCACATCGTGCTTATCGGCGCCGTTGGCCGGCCATTGAGCAGTTGTTACCGATCCGTGGCGAAAACGTGGGAATCGCCCACAGGGTTGATACCTGACCGCGGCCGTTGACAATTGGGGCACCAGTAGGCGGTGCGATTGTCGCGGCCCATGCGCTCGGACACGATCGCCGTGCCGCAGCGTCCGCAGGGCCGCCCGGAGCGCTTGTAGACCTCGGCCCGCGGCCGGTGATTGCCGGGCGCGACGCTCGCCTGCATGAGGCCAGCGGCCGTGCGCACCAGGGCTTCGCGCGTCGATCGGTCGACGGCGCCGACCGGCGTGCGCGGGTGCACCCGCTGCGCCCACAGCGTCTCGCAGCGCCAGATGTTGCCGAGTCCCGAGATCACCCGCTGGTCCAGCAGCGCGTCGCCCATCGGCGTGGCCGGGTCGACGGCGTCGAATCGCGCCGCCGCCGTGGCCGGGTCGAGGCCCGTGAGGATGTCGGGCCCGAGCGTGGCCAGGCCCGGGATCGTGGCGAGTTCACGGCGCGGCAGCACGCGCACCACCGGAGCGTTGAAGCACACCGCCTGTCGGTCGCCGGCCTCGAGCACCAGACGCATGGCGTCGTGGCGGTAACGCCAGCGGTCGCCGCGGCTGTAGACGTGCCACGAACCGGTTATGCGCATGTGCGAGTGCACGACCAGGTCGCCGACGGTGATCAGCAGGTGCTTGGCGCGCGCATCGACAGCGTCGACGCGCTGGCCCACGAGCTTCTCGGCGCGCTGCGCCACGGCGACGTCGCGGGCGTCGACGGCAGAGATCTCGCGGCCGACCAGCCACTCGCGCAGCGACGCGGCGGCGCGAGCAATGGTGTCGCCCTCAGGCACGGCCGTAACGGGTGAGGCCTTTGGGCGCCGCGGTGAAGCCCGCCGCGAGCAGGTGCCGTTCCATCGCATCGGGGTATTTGCCCAAAACGAGTCGCCGGAACCGTCCACCGTCGACCAACTGCGCCAGCGCCGTTGCGGCGAGGGCAAAACGCTCGTCGCGGTCGTCAGGTGCCTCGGCGTCGCCTGCGCCGACCGTGAGGTCGGTGAGCGTCTTGCCGCCCTTTTCGAGATACACGACGGGCTCGCCGCCGACGAGCACCACGAACGCGCCGGCGGCACGCTGGGGTCCGCGCACAGGCCACGGCAAGGCGATGCCGTACGGGTTCGCCGGGTCGGTGGCCGCCAACACGACGGCGCCGGGCTCACTCTCGTCCTCTGCCACGGCCGCGCTGCGCAACCGCTCGACCGCACCCGGCAGGGCGAACTGCGCCCCACCGAGGCCTTCGACGAAATAGCCACGCCGGATGCGGCCGCCCTCCTCCATCGCCTTCAGCGCGGCGTACACCGCGGCGAATCCACCGGTGACGCCTTCGGCGCGCACGGCGCCGCGCGTCACCACGCCGTAGCGCTCAAGCAGCGCGCTCGCCATCGCCGTGGCGACACGCTCCTTGCTCGGCGCGGCGTCGCCGTCGTCGTCATGGTGGGTAAGCGACCAGCGCCCAGCCGCGGTCGGGGGGCCGAGGCTGGCGAGCCGGCCCGGTCGCGGCCGGCCGCCGGCGCGGCCACCCGTGCCGGCGCGGCGCGCCGCGCTCAGCGCCCGCACCGGGCTGAACGTGTCGTTGGTGACCTCCCCCGCCCACACGAGGTCCCACAGCGCGTCGAGCGTGGCCTTGTCGCTATCGCCCCGCATGTCGGTGAAGAAGCAGGCGCCGCGACGCGCCAACAGTTCACGCAGCCGCT